>JAHBSN010000160.1 GCA_019639095.1 Actinomycetota bacterium | reverse complement strand
TCCACGAGTGCAGCACGAGGACCGCCACGCCCCCGGCGGCCAGCGAGGCCACCAGCGCCACCACGCCCACGGGCGACACCGGTGGCGTCGCCGCACGCTCGGGCGGGAGGCGGACCGGGTCGGGCGGGCCCGGCTGCGGCGCCCGCGGCCGTCGGTGCACCGGTCGGGTCCGCGCCGGTCCGGGCGGGGCGGGGTCGTCGTCGGCGAGAGGTGCAGGTCGGACCTCGAAGCGGGTGGCACCGCAGCGCACCTCGACGCCTGGGGGCAGCGGGGTGGGGCGGAGCACGGGCTCGTGGCCCAGCCAGGTGCCGTTGGTCGATCCGGCGTCGGACACCGCCACCCGCCCGGACCGGTCGACCTGCACGCGGGCGTGGTGCGCGGACGTGGTGGCATCTCGGATGTCCACGTCGACCGATGTGCCCGGTCGCGCTCGGCCCACCAGGTGCGATCCGGCGGCGAGCAGCACCCGCCGGCCGCTGTCGGGGCCGGCGGTCACGACGAGCTCCACGACCTCGGGGCGGCGCGGAGGTGGGGGTGGCAGCCCGGGCGCCGGGGGGCGGCACACGGTGGCGCCGTCGGCGATGCCGGCCCGATCCAGCGGCGTGGCCGCCGCCACCGGCCGTCCGTCGACCAGCAGCGGCCCCACGGGGTGCTCGGGGTGGAGGGCGGCGGCCAGGTCGGCCACGGTGGCGTCGGGGTCGGCCACCGCGACCCGGAGGTCCCGGCGCCGAGCGCCGTCGAGGTATCGGATCAGCACGTGAGCTCCGCAGGCGGGGGTGCGGCGGCCCGGCGCGGCGGGGGCCGGCCGACGGGACCCCCGGGCACGTGCTCGTGCGCCGGGCCGGTCGTACCCCCGCCGACGCCGCCGCACACCTCCGGCGTGCCTGCCGCCCGGCCCTGCGGCGCCGTCGGTGCGCGGCGGTAGCGTCGGGGCATGGCTGAACCGCTCGTCCCCTCCACCGGCCTCGCCGTCGTGCACCTGTTCCTGCGCGTGCCGCCCACCGCCGATCGCGCCGGCATCGAGGCGGCCGTGAAGGCGGCCGAGGCCGACGGCGTGCAGGTGGTGCCGGTGGCGGTGCTCGGGCACAAGGCCGACCTCGCGCTGATGGCGTTGGCCGAGGACGTGTGGCGCCTCCGCACGCTGCAGACCGCGGTGGTGGCCACCGGCCTGGAGCTCGTCGACTCCTACGTGTCGTTCACCGAGCTGTCCGAGTACGCCCAGGGCCTGCCCGAGGCCATGGCGTCGGCCCGGCTCAACCCGGTGCTGCCGCCCGAGGGCAAGCCGGCCTGGTGCTTCTACCCCATGTCCAAGCGACGGGACCCGGGCCAGAACTGGTACGCCCTGCCCTACGACGACCGCAAGGCCCTGATGCACGAGCACGGCGCGTCGGGCCGCAAGTTCGCCGGCCGGGTGCTGCAGGTGGTCACCGGCTCCACCGGCGTCGACGACTTCGAGTGGGGGGTCACCCTGTTCGCCCAGAAGCCCGACGACCTGAAGGAGGTCGTGTACACGATGCGCTTCGACACGGCGTCCACCGAGTACGCCGAGTTCGGGCCCTTCGTCACCGGCGCCGTGGGCACGCTGGGCGAGGTGCTCGACGCCGTGGGCCTCACCGCCTGACGGCACGCGAGCGCCGGTCGGGGCGCTCCTCCCGTCGCCGGTCGGCGACGCTCACTACGATCACCGCCCAACATGGACCTGGCCGCGCTGGTGCGCTCCCCACGTGTGCTGCTCGCCCTGGTCGCCCTCACCGTCCTGTGGCCCGCAGCCTCGGCCTCCGCGCAGGACGGCGGCGGAGGGTCGGGCGCCCAGGCCGAGGAGGCCGGCTGCGCGTTCACGAAGGCCCAGGCCGTGGAGGCCAACGGCGGCCCCCTCGGCAGCGCCATCTGGGGCCGGCTGTGCCAGGTGCAGGACGGCAAGCCCACCTTCCCCGAGGGCGTCGCCATCGTGGTGCGCCAGGGCGGCGACGAGGTCGGGCGCGCCACCACCGGCGCCGACGGCGTGTTCGTGGTGGCCCTGCCCGGCAACGGCACCTACCAGGTGGTGCTCGACCCCGACACGCTGCCGAAGGGCTTCGCGCTCACCGACGAGGACCGGGCCACCCTCGACGCCGTGCGGGTGAACCTGGGCGATCAGCAGGTCACGTTCCGCCTGGGCGAGGACACGCGGGGGAAGCGGGACTTCTCCGACTACGCCACCACCGTGGCCAAGGGCCTCCGCCTCGGCCTGATCCTGGCCGTGGCCGCGGTGGGCCTGTCGCTGGTCTACGGCGTCACCGGGCTCACCAACTTCGCCCACGCCGAGCTGGTCACCTTCGGGGCCATCGTGGCCTACGCCATCAACCGGGCCGGGGTCCCGTTCTGGATCACCCTGCCGCTCGCCGTGGCCGCCGGTGCCCTGGCCGGCACCGCCAACGACCGGCTCCTGTGGCGTCCGCTGCGCCGCCGGCGCATGGCCCTGCTGTCGATGATGGTGGTGTCGATCGGGCTGAGCACCGCCCTCCGCAACATCTTCCAGATCGTGTTCGGCCCCGACGGCAAGCGCTACACCGCCGCCAGCGGGCAGGTCGAGCGGTCCTTCGGCCCGGTCCGCCTCACCCCGAACGACCTGGCGATCATGGGGATCTGCGTGGTGGTGCTGGTGGGCATGACCCTGCTGCTGCGGCGCACCCGCCTGGGCACCGCCATCCGCGCCGTGGCCGACAACCCCGACCTGGCGTCGTCGTCGGGCATCGCGGTGGACCGCATCATCACCGTGGTCTGGGCGCTCTGCGGGGCGCTCGCCGCGCTGGGCGGGATCCTCTACGGCCTGAGCCTCAACGTGAAGTTCGACATGGGCTTCCTGCTGCTGCTGTCGCTGTTCGCCGCGGTGGTGCTGGGCGGCCTCGGCAACGCCTACGGCGCGGTGCTGGGCGCGGTGGTGATCGGCGTGGTGCAGGAGACCAGCGGCCTGCTGGTCGACACCGCCTACAAGTTCGTGGTGGCCCTGCTCGTGCTCATCCTCGTGCTGCTGGTGCGGCCCCAGGGGATCCTCGGCCAGCGGGAGCGGTTCGGATGACGGGGGAGGGCGCCTCGTGAGCTGGCTGAGCATCGTCGCCCTGGCCATCCAGACGGCCATCGGGTTCCAGGGCGCGTCCTACGCCCTGGCCGCGTCGGGCCTGAACCTGCAGTTCGGCTACACGGGCCTCTCCAACTTCGGCCACGTGGGCTTCCTGCTCGTGGGCGCGTACGGCATGGGCATCTCGGCCGATCGCGGGTGGTCGATCTGGGCCGGGTTCGCCCTGGGGATCGGGGCCGCGATCGTGCTCGGCCTGCTGCTCGGCATCCCCACCCTGCGGCTGCGGGGCGACTACCTGGCCATCGTCACCATCGCCGCCGCCGAGATCCTGCGGCTCGTGGCCAACGCCCGGCCCAGCGAGCCGCTCACGGGCGGGTCCCGCGGCATCGGCGGGCTGAGCGGCCGGCTCGGCTTCTTCGAGCCCAACTTCATACCCGAGGGCCGCTACGGCCTCGGCGACTCGCTGGTGTTCAACTCGCGCCAGCTCTGGTCCATGCTCTGGACCTGGGGCCTGGTGCTGCTGGTCACGCTGCTCATCCGGGCCCTGGTCCGCAGCCCCTTCGGCCGGGTCCTCCGCTCCATCCGCGAGGACGAGGACGCCGCCAAGGCCCTGGGCAAGAACGTCGTGGTGTTCAAGCTCCAGTCGTTCGTGCTCGGCGGCACCATCGGCGCCCTCGCCGGCGCCTTCATCGCCCTGGACTCCGGTGCGGTCACGCCGTCTCGCTGGATCGCGCCGCTCACCTTCGCCCTCTACACCGTGGTGATCCTGGGCGGCGCCGGCACGGTGTGGGGCCCGGTGGCCGGCGCCGTCGTCTACTGGTTCGTGCTCGACGCGGTCGACGGGGTGCTGAACAACCTCTGGTTCGACGTGAGCGACACCACCTCGGGGGCGGTCCGCCTCGCCCTCATGGGCATCGGCCTCATGGCGCTCATGGTCTTCCGGCCCCAGGGGATCCTGGGGAACAAGAAGGAGATGCTCGCCGGTGCCCGCTGACGGACCGCTGGCCGACGTCGCCGCCGAGGTCGGGGTGGCCAAGCCCGACCCGATCCTCGTGGTCGACGGGGTGGAGCGGCGCTACGGCGGGCTCATGGCGGTCGACGTGGAGCACCTCGAGGTGCCCCGTGGCGTGATCACCGCGCTGATCGGCCCGAACGGCGCCGGCAAGACCACGTTCTTCAACCTGCTCTGCGGGTTCGACCGGCCCGATGCCGGCCGCTGGACGTTCCAGGGCCAGGAGGCCAGCGGGGTCAAGCCCCACGTGCTCGCCCGCCGGGGCATGGTGCGCACGTTCCAGCTCACCAAGACCCTCGGTCGCATGACCGTGCTCGACAACATGCTGCTCGCCGGCAAGGACCAGGCCGGCGAGGCGTTCTGGCGTGCCCTGGTCCCGCCCACCTGGCGGGACCAGGAGGCGGCCAACCTCGAGCGGGCCCACGACCTGCTCGGGCGGTTCAAGCTCGACCACCTCACCGACGAGTACGCCGCCGGGCTCTCCGGCGGCCAGCGCAAGCTGCTCGAGATGGCGCGGGCGCTCATGGCCGAGCCCACGCTGGTGATGCTCGACGAGCCGATGGCCGGGGTGAACCCGGCGCTCACCCAGAGCCTGCTCGGGCACGTCACCGCCCTGCGCGACGAGGGCATGTCGGTGCTGTTCGTGGAGCACGACATGGACGTGATCATGACCATCAGCGACTGGGTGGTGTGCATGGCCGAGGGCCGGGTGATCGCCGAGGGCCGCCCGGCCGACATCGCCGGGAACGACGCCGTCATCGAGGCCTACCTCGGCATCGACCACGGCGGCACCGTCACCGGGGAGATCCGGTGACCGACGAGCCGGTGGGTGGGGCCGAGCCGGTGGGCGCCGCCGACGCCGAGGAGCTCCTGGTGGCCACCGACCTGGTGGCCGGCTACCTGCCCGGCGTCGACATCCTGAACGGCGCCTCGCTCACGCTGCACCGCGGCGAGCTCGTCGGCATCATCGGGCCCAACGGCGCCGGCAAGTCCACGCTCATCAAGACGCTCTTCGGCCTCGTGCCGGTTCGGTCGGGCGCCATCACGCTCGACGGCGACGACATCACCGGCCGGCCCGCCCACGAGCTCGTGGCGCGCGGCGTCGGGTACGTGCCCCAGACGCGCAACGTGTTCCCCTCGCTCACCATCGAGGAGAACCTCAAGATGGGGATGTACCTCGACCCGGCTCGCTTCCCGGAGCGGTTCGAGGCCGTGGTGTCGCTGTTCCCGATGCTGGCCGAGCGCCGCCGGGAGCGCGCCGGCGTGCTCTCGGGCGGCCAGCGCCAGATGGTGGCCATGGGCCGGGCCCTCATGACCGACCCCTCGGTGCTGCTGCTCGACGAGCCCTCCGCCGGCCTGTCGCCCATGAACCAGGACGAGGTCTTCGCCCGGGTGGCCCAGGTGAAGGAGGCGGGCGTGTCGGTCGTGATGGTGGAGCAGAACGCTCGCAAGTGCCTCCTGATCGCCGACACGGCGTTCGTGCTCGACCAGGGCCGCAACGCCCACTCGGGTCGGGGCCGGGACCTGCTCGACGATCCCACCGTCATCGAGCTCTACCTCGGCACGCTCGCCCGGGAGCTCTGAGGTGCAGCGGTCCACCCGGCGTCGCCTGGACCGCTTCTGGTTGGTGGTGGTCGGCCTGGTGCTCGGCGCCGTGGCCGCCGTGGGGGCCCTGGCGGGGGACCAGGAGCGGATCGCCTACACCGAGGTGCACGTGGCGGTGGCCCCCGACGGCTCGGCGCGGGTGCAGGAGGTGATCGACTACGACTTCGGGACGTCGTCGGAGCGCCACGGCATCTTCCGCGACGTGCCCGGGCTCACCGAGGCCTCCGCGGTGGAGGTGTCGAGCGACGCGCCGGACCAGTTCGTGCTGATCGGCGATCGGATCAAGATCGGCGACCCGAACCAGACCATCTCCGGACGCCACCGCTACGCGATCGCCTACACCCTCCGCGACGTGGCGCCCGACGGCGCGGTGGCCTTCAACGGCGTCGGCGCCGGCTGGGACGTGCCCATCACCCGGGCGGTGATCGTGGTCACCGGCCCCTTCGAGTGGTCGGGGCTCCGCTGCGATCGCGGAGCCACCGGCGCCTCCGGCGGCTGCGAGGTGCGCCAGCCCGAGCCCGGACGCCTCGAGGTCGACGCGTCCGGCCTGGACGCCCACGAGGGCGTCACCATCTACGCCGCTGACGCCCGCGCCCGCTCCACCGCGCCCGACCTCCCGGCGTTCGCGCCGCCCGCCGACGACGACAGCCCGGGCGTGGCCGCCCCGTTCCTCGTGGCCCTGGCGGCGGCGGTGCTGGGCGGGGTGGTGGCGTCGGTCGCCACTCGGCGCGCCGGCGCGGAGTGGGTGGGTGGCGAGGGCGCCGCCGCCGATGCCGCCTTCGCCGTGGCCGCCGCACCGGGGAGCGTCGTGGCCGCCTCCGCTCCGCCCCCTGGCGCCCGCCGGATGGACCAGGCCGACCTGGCCGAGCTGTCCACGATCGAGTTCGCCCCGCCGCCCGGGCTGAGCGCCGCCTGCGGCGGGGTGGTGCTGCGCGAGGTGGTGCGGCCCGAGCACAAGGTGGCGTGGTTGATCGAGCTGGTGGGCGCCGGGCTCCTCGCCGTCGACGACGGGCCACCCCCCACGCTGCGCCGCACCGACGGTCCGGGTCGGCCGCTCCCGGCGGTGCTGGTGAAGGCCTTCGGGGTGCGCGGCACCATCGAGCTCGGCAGCTACGACGCGCAGTTCGCGTCGGCCTGGAGCGACCTCGACCGGGACCTGCAGGGGTGGAAGGACCGGTCGGGCCTCTGGGACCAGGCCGGCGACCGCCGCCGCACCTCCACCCTCGTGGGCGGCTCCATCCTCGGCGTGGCCGGCGCCGTGGCCACCTTCGCCCTGTCCATGGCCGGGCTCCTCCCGTTGGTGGCCGTGGCCGCGTTCGGCGCCGGTGCCGGCGCCCTCGGGGTGATCACCGCGTGGGAGCTGCGGGTGCGGTCCACCGTCGGGTCGGCGCTGTGGCTGCGGGTCGAGTCGTTCCGGCGGTTCCTCGCCGAGTCCGAGGCCCAGCACGTCGACTGGGCCGTGCAGAACGGGCTGCTGCGCCAGTACACCGCCTGGGCGGTGGCGGTGGGGGAGATCGACCACTGGAACCACGCCGTGCAGGCGTCCACCCTGGCCCCCTCCACCGACCCCGGCGCGATGCACCTCTCGCTGCTGGCGCCCACCCTCGTGTCGTCCACCGGATCGGCCGCCACCGCCCCGTCGTCGTCGGGGTCGGGCGGGGGCGGCGGCGTGGGCGGCGGGTCGGGCGGTGGCGGAGGCGGGTCGTGGTGAGTCCGGACGCGTGAGGGGCGGGGCCCGAAGGCCCCGCCCCTCATCGGTTCCGGTGTGCCGGGGGTGGTGGGCTACTCGCCCACGACCACCTGCTCGTCGGTGGCGTAGGTGCCGTCGTCACCGAAGGTGTACACGTCGTAGGACCCAGCCGAAGGCTCGCCGTACTCGGTGAAGTCGAGGGCGCCCGAGGCCCCCTCGTAGTTGATGTCCTTGCCCTCGTCGAGCAGGGCGACGCAGTCCTTGTAGGTGTCGCACTTCTCGGCATCGGCGGTCTCGCCCTTGGAGACGTTGATCATCTCCTTGGCGATGTCGAACGGCGCGTCGGACTTCGCCTTCTGGGCGGCCAGGGCGAAGAGGATCACGCAGTCGTAGGACTGGGCCGAGTAGATGGGCGAGGCCACCTCGGGGGCGAACGCCTTGAAGGCGTCCGGGAAGAACGAGGCGCCGTTCTCCGGGGCGGCCGAGGCGGCGGTGCCCCGGACGCCGGCGGTCACGGCCGGGTCGCTCTCGTCGACGGCCTTGTAGAGCTCGTTCGACTGCATGCCGTCGGTGACGTAGATGGTCACGTCGGACGGGCCGGCGCCCTGCTTGATCATCTCGGCGATGACCTTGCCACCGTCTTCGGGGTAGCCGATGAGGGCCACCGCGTCGGGCTCGGCGCCCACGACCTTCTCGACCTCGGCGTCGATGCCGGTGCCCTTCTCGTCGTAGGTGACGTTGGCCACCACCTTGGCGCCGGCGTCGGTGAGGGCCGGCTCGAGGTAGCGGACGAAGCCGGTGCCGTAGTCGGTGTTCTGGGCGATGATCGCCACGTTGGCCTTGCCGTCATCGGAGATGACCTTGGCGAGGGCCTGCGCCTGGAGGTTGTCCGGCGGCGGCGTGCGGAAGTACAGGCCCTTGTCGTCGGCCTGCGTGAGGTCGCTGCCGGTGTTCGAGGGCGAGCACTGGGCGGTGCCGGACGAGACCACGCGGTCGAGGATCGTCTTGGTGGTGCCCGATGCCGCTGCGCCCACGATGGCGTCGACCTTGTCGTTGTTGATCAGCTCGTCGACGGAGGTGCTGGCGAGGTCGTCGTCGCCGGCGCCGCCGTCGTCCTTGACCGTGAACTCCACGTCCTTGCCGAGGACGCCGCCCGCCTCGTTGATGTCGCGGACGGCCATCTGGGTGCCCTGGATCATGGGCGGGCCGAGCTGGGCGAGGTTGCCCGACTGGGGCAGCACGGCGCCGAGCTGGAGCGTGCCGTCGCCCTCGGTGCGACCACCGTTGTCCTCCGGCGCCACCGCGGTGCTGGCCGCCGTGGTGGTGGTCTCGTCGCCGGCGGCGGCGGTGGTGGTCGTCTCGTCCTTCGCGCCTTCGCTGTCGCTGCCGCATGCGGCGAGCAGCAGCGCGAAGCTGAGGCCAGCTGCAGACAGCTTGGCCATCCTGGTGGTGGTTCGCATGAATCCCCTTCTCCCTGGTCGGGCGAGTGCTTCGCCGAGCC
>JAHBSN010000016.1 GCA_019639095.1 Actinomycetota bacterium | reverse complement strand
CTCGCCAGCCGAGGTGCGCCGAGAGCATCGACGCCACCACGTTCTCGCACGACGCCACGGTGAGGAACGGCGACACCGCCCCCTCGCCGTCGTCGACCAGGTTCGCCTGCTCGGCCTCGAGCGACTCCAGCGCGCCGTAGACCGTGGCCATCACCACGCCGGCCCGACGGGGCGCCACCGCCGCGGGATCGAGCCCGGCGTCGGTCACCGCGAGCTGGCCGGCCACGCCGCCGTACCGGGCGAACGGGTCCGACCGGCGCAGCTGCTTGGCCGTGAACCACGCCTTGGCGTCGAGCTCGCGCACCGGGGTGTGCACCGGGGCCGGTGGCGCGCTGCAGACCTGGTCCCAGAACCGGTCCAGGTCCAGGCCGAGCGAGCTGACCGTGCCCATGCCGGTGATGGCGACGCGGCGTCGGGTGCTCACGCGAGGAACCCGCCGTCGACGGGGATCACCGCGCCGGTGATCGCGCCGGCCGGCTCCGACGCGAGGAACGCGATGGCGCCCGCCACCTCGGCCGGGCGGCCCATGCGCTCCGCCGGGGTCAGGCCCTTCCACCTCTCCCGCAGCGATGTGCTCATCCCGGCGATGAGCTCGGTGTCTATGGGTCCGGGGGCGACCACGTTGACCGTGACGCCCCGCGGTCCGACCTCGCGTGCGAGCGAGCGGGCCAGGCCGAGCAGCCCGGCCTTCGACGCCGAGTACGACGCCTGGCCACCCAGGCCGTAGGAGCCACCGACCGATCCCACGAACACCACCCGACCCCAGCGCGCCCGGGCCATGTCCGAGAGCGCAGCGCGGGCCAGGTGGAAGCTGCCGCGCAGGTTGACGTCGATGACGGCACGGAAGTCGGCTTCGGTCATGCGGCTCACCATGCGGTCCCGCACGAGGGCGGCGTTGGCCACCACCACGTCGAACGGGTGGCCGTCGGCGCGCGCCTCGTCGACCACCGCCTGCACCGAGGCCGGGTCGGTCACGTCGCAGCGCCGCCAGGTGATCGATCGGTCCTCGGCGCCCCCAGCGTCGTCGGCCGGCTCGCTCACGTGCCAGGTGGCGGTCACCCGGTGGCCGTCGGCGGCGAGGCGCCGGGCCGTGGCCAGGCCGATGCCGCGCGCCGCCCCGGCCACCAGCACCGACCGGCTCGGGGGCGCAGCGGGACCGGCCACGGCGACGCCTACCGCGACGGGATCGTGAGCAGCTCGACCGCGAGCTGGGCCTGCTCGCGCACGAGGGCGGCGATGGGCTCGGCCAGCAGCCGCTCGGCCGGGGGCTCGACGCTGGCGGCCTTGCGGAACCGCAGGATCGTGTACTGGTGCTCGCCGTCGGTGAGCGAGTCGTAGAGCCGTGACCCCTCGCGGCCGACGAACTCGGCCATGGTGACCTCGTCGGCGTCCGGCGTCTCGCCGAACGCGAGCTTCTGGCGGGCGGCCCGGGCGTCTCGGGAGGCGCACACGTTGGCGGTGATGTCGCGCCGGTGCTCGAGCTCGAAGCCGAGCTGCTCCAGCACGGCCACGAACGGGTCGACCAAGGCGGTGAGGAGCAGGTCGGTGTAGAGGAAGTGGCCGCCCACCTTCACCATGCGGGCGACGTCGCGGAAGAACCACTCGATGTCGGGGTAGGTGCACGAGGTCTCGACGCTCACCACGGCGTCGGCGATCCCCGACCCGAGCGGCACCCGCTCGGCGTCGGCCACCACGAACTGGGCGTCGCCCTCGGGCATGGAGCGCCGGCAGAACGCCACGGACTTGTAGGCGATGTCGGCGCCCACCACCGCGGCCGTGCCGTAGTGGCGGCGCAGCAGCCAGAGGTTGCCGCCCCGGCCGCAGCCCACCTCGACCACTCGGGCGCCGGTGAGGTCGGTGGGGCCGATCACCTGGAACAGCAGCTGGGCCGAGTCCTGGTTCGGGAAGCCCGGCCCGAGGCGGGGGCCCACCGGCTCGTCGTCGCCCAGCGGGCGGTAGCCGAAGTTGAAGAAGCGCAGGTGGCGGTCGAACTTGGAGTCGGCCACCACCTCGTTGAGGTTGTCGAAGTTGGCGGCCTGGCTGGCCTTGAGGGCGGCGTCGCCGGAAGCGGCCACGGGTCAGGCGCCCCGCAGCTGGTCGAGCAGCTCCACCAGCTGGGCCACCGTCTCGAGGTCGTACAGCTGCTCCTCGGACACGGTCACGCCGAGAGCGGATTCGGCGCTGTTGACGACCTCGATGAGGTCGATGCTGTCGGCGTCGAGGTCGTCGGCCAGGCGGCTGTCGCGGTTGATCTCCGACGGATCCATCTCCAGGACCTCGGCGAAGCGCTGCCGCACCCAGGCGAAGGTGTCGTCGGCCATGGTGTCTCCTCTTCGAGGGGGTGAGGGCAGGGGCCCGACGGGTCCGCCGCGGACCCGGTCACCCTAGCGAGGTTGGCCGAACGCCCTCAGCCGTGGCCGAGGGCGAACCCGCCGTCGACGGGGAGCACGGCGCCGGTGATCGACCCGGCGCCGTCCGACGCGAGGAAGGACACCGCAGCGGCCACGTCCTCCACCGTTCCCGGGCGGCCCACCGGTGTGGCCTCCACCCAGTGCTGGGGGACGGGGGAGCGGGGCCGGAGGGCGTCGAGGCGGGCCACGGCGTCGTCGAGCATCCCCGGCGCCACCACGTTCACCGTGATCGAGCGAGGCCCGACCTCGCGGGCCATCGACCGCGCCATGCCGAGCAGGCCGGCCTTCGCCGCGGCGTAGGAGCTCACGCCGGGCACCCCCCAGTGGCCGGCCACCGACCCGACGAGGATCACCCGGCCCCGGCGCCGGGCGACCATCGGGCCGAGCACCGCCTTGGCCAGCAGGAACGAGCCGACGAGGTTGGTCTCGACGATCTCGGCGAAGCGCTCGGGGGTCACGCGCAGGGCGAGGTCGAGGTGGGCCTGCCCGGCGTTGGAGACCAGCACGTGGATCGGCCCGTGGCGCTCCTCCACCTCGGCCACGCCGGAGGCCACCGCCTCGCCGTCGGTCACGTCGAACCGCACGGTGGGCCCCGACCACGTGGCCGGTGGGGTGGAGCGCCAGGCGCCCACGGCGAGGTAGCCGTCGGCCTCGAGGCGGGCCAGGCACGCCTCGCCGATGCCGCTGCCGGCCCCGGTGACCAGGGCCACCCGCTGCGCGTCGTCGGCTCCCCGCATCGCCGGGCGACGCTACCCGCGCCCGGCGGGGCGCCGGAGGGCCTGTGGTTGAATGGCCCCATGGCCGAGCGACCCCCTCGCCGACGCGTGGTGGTCACCGGGCTGGGCTCGCTGAGCGGCCCCACCGTGGGCGCCGACGAGCTCTGGAGCGCCCTCGTCGCCCCGGCACCCGCCCGGACCTTCCGCGAGCTCGTGGGGTTCGAGCCCCGTCGGTGGATGGAGCGGCGCCACGTGCAGCGAACCGCCCGGTTCTCCCAGCTGGCCGTGGTGGCCGGCCGCCTCGCCCACGACGACGCCGGCGCGCCGGTGGACGACCCCGAGCGGGTGGCGGTGGTGATGGGCACCGGCAACGGCGGGGTGGCCGACCTCATCCAGGGCTACCTCGACCTCCAGGAGCACGGCCCCGCCGGCGTGTCGCTGCTGCTCGGCGCCGTCGCCATGAGCAACGGCAACTCCGCCAACCTCGCCTTCGCCCTCGGCTCCAAGGGCCCCACCTACAGCGTGGCGAGCGGGTGCGCCTCGGGGACCCACGCGGTGGTCGACGGGTTCCGCCTGGTCCGCGACGGGCTGGCCGACGTCGCCTACGCCGGTGGCAGCGAGTCGGGCCTCATGCCCGAGGGGGACGACCCGCTCACGGCCGGGTTGCGCAACCTGCGGGTGCACACCGAGGAGGACGTGGCCCGGCCCTTCGACCTCGACCGCCAGGGGTTCGTCTACGCCGAGGGAGCAGGCGTGCTGCGCCTCGAGACCCTGGACGCCGCCCGCGCCCGGGGCGCACGGATCTACGCCGAGGTCCTGGGCGGGGCCAACACGGTGGACGCCCACGACCTCATCCACCCCTCGCCGCGGGGCGAGGGCCTGGCCCGGTGCGTGCGCCTGGCGCTGGCCGAGGCCGACGTGGCGCCCGGCGCGGTGGGCCAGGTCAACTGCCACGGCACCGGCACGAAGTTCAACGACCAGGCCGAGTCCGACGCCGCCGAGGACGTGTTCGGCCGGCCCGGCCCGCCGCTCACGTCCACCAAGGCGGTCACCGGCCACCCGGGCGCCGCCGCCGGCGGCCTGGAGGCGGTGGCCCTCGCCCTCAGCATCGACCGGGGGCTGATCCCGCAGACCCAGTGGTCCGTGGCCCCCGATCCCGAGATCACCGCCGACGTCGTGCGCGGCGAGCCACGGCCGTGGGCGCCGGGCATCGGCATCTCCAACTCGGTGGGCCTCGGCGGCCAGAACGGCACGCTCGTGATGGGCCCGCCGCCGGCCTGAGCCGGCGCCCGGCGCGGGCCGGCGGGGCTACTCGCCGACGCTGACGATCTCCACCCGCAGCGTGGCGCCGGTGGGGGTCTGGTACTCGACGGTCTCGCCGACCTCGTGGCCGAGCAGGGCCTCGCCAAGCGGCGAGCCGGGCGACATCACGTCGAGGTCGTCGTGGCGCTCCTCGATGGAGCCGAGCAGGTAGCGCTCGACGTCGTCGTCGCCCTCGTAGCGGATGCCCACCACGGTGCCGGCCTTCACCACGCCGTCGGCCTCGGCCTCCACGATCACGGCGTTCTCGATGATGTTGGCCAGGTGGGCGATGCGGCCGGCCATCTTCCCCTGCTCCTCCTTGGCGGCGTGGTAGTCGCCGTTCTCGGAGAGGTCCCCCAGCTCGCGGGCCGCCTCGATCTTGCGAGCGATGTCGATGCGGCCGCGCGTGACCAGGTCGTCGTGCTCCGCCTTCAGGCGGTCGAACGCGGCTTGGGAGATGTGGACGGGGTCCGAGGCCATGGCAAGAGGGTAGCCACGGCCGTTCAGAGCACCGCCCGGCGCTTGGGCGACATGGTGCTGACCAGGGCCACCACCGCGGCCATGAGCCACGACAGGCCGATGAGGGGCTGGTCCTTCAGCCGCTCGGTGACCACGGTGCGGGCGAAGGCGAAGCCGTGCCAGAGGGGGATGTCGGCACCGTGGTCGGAGATGGCGATCGACCGCTCGATGAAGTACTGCGCCACCGCGAGCGACACGAGCACCGAGACCACGGCGAGCAGGGCCGGGATGCCGCCCCCACGACGACTCCCGATGAGCACGCCGTTGCCCACCACCAGGCCCAGCAGGGCGGCGAAGTAGGCGAACTGGACGCCCGTGAGCGCGGAGACGGCCCACCAGATGAGCCCGGCCAGGGTGGCGGTGGCCACGCCTACCACGGCCCCCTCCAGGTAGCGCCCGGGCGCCGGCGCCAGGAGCAGGAGGCCCTGGGTGCCGGGCGACACCGCGTCGGACCACGCGTTGGACGGGCGGGCGGCGTTGGCCACCGATGCGGTGGTGACCGGGGCCGGGCCGAGGTCGCCCGTGGCGCGGGCCGCGCAGGTGGGGCACCAGTCGGGGTGGCGCTGGTCGGCGGCCACCGCCGGGAGCGGGGATCCGCACAGGCTGCAGGTGGTGGGTGTCATCGGACCCTCGGAGGACGCGGTGGGCCCCGACGGTACTGCGGGGCTCCCCACCTTGATCGGCATCTGGTTGCCGGTCTGCAAGGGGTGGGGCGTAGCGTGGTCGGATCGGTTCGGGGCGCAGCGCGCCCCCAGGAGTGGAGTGCACGTGGCGTACGACATCGCGGTCATCGGAGGAGACGGGATCGGCCCGGAGGTGGTGGCCGAGGCCCTCAAGGTGGTGCGCGCCGCCGGCGTGGAGCTGGCCACCACGGAGTTCGACCTGGGCGGCGCTCGCTACCTGCGCGACGGCACCGTCCTGCCCGACGACGTGCTCGAGGAGCTGCGCCGCTTCGACGCCATCCTCCTCGGCGCCGTGGGCACCCCCGAGGTGCCGCCCGGCGTGATCGAGCGGGGCCTGCTGCTGAAGATGCGCTTCGCGCTCGACCAGTACGTCAACCAGCGGCCGTTCACCTTGGCCGAGCAGGGCATCGACTTCGTGGTGATCCGGGAGAACACCGAGGGCACCTACGCCGGCGAGGGCGGGTTCCTCCGCAAGGGCACGCCCAACGAGATCGCCACCCAGGGCTCGGTCAACACCCGCCTCGGCGTGGAGCGGGTGATCCGCTACGCCTTCGAGCTGGCCGAGAGCCGGCCCCGCAAGCACCTCACCATGGTCCACAAGACCAACGTGCTGACCTTCGCCGGAGACCTCTGGCAGCGCACGTTCGACGAGGTGGCCGCCGAGCACCCGCAGGTGACCACCGCCTACAACCACGTCGATGCCGCCTGCATCTACCTCGTGCAGGACCCGCAGCGCTACGACGTGATCGTCACCGACAACCTCTTCGGCGACATCCTCACCGATCTCGCCGGCGCCGTCTCGGGCGGCATCGGCTTCGCGTCGTCGGGCAACCTGGATCCGAGCCGGCAGGCGCCGTCGATGTTCGAGCCGGTCCACGGCTCGGCCCCCGACATCGCCGGCCAGGCCAAGGCCAACCCGATCGCGGCCATCCTCTCCGCGGCCATGATGTTGGACCTCCTCGGCGAGGGCGGAGCCGCCGAGCGCATCCGCAAGGCGTGCTACGCCGCCACCGACCTGACCGCCTCCACCCCAGAGATCGGCGACGCCGTCGCCGCCGCCCTCTGACGCACCGCACCACAGGGGAACACCGATGCCCATCACGCCCACCGAGCACATCTGGATGAACGGCGAGCTCGTCGCCTGGGAGGACGCCAAGATCCACGTCCTCACCCACACCCTGCACTACGGCACGGGCGTGTTCGAGGGCGTGCGGGCCTACGAGACGGCCGACGGCCCGGCCGTGTTCCGCCTGACCGACCACATGGAGCGGCTGCACCGCTCGGCGCGCATCTTGATGATGGACATCCCCTACACGGTGGAGGAGCTGGTTCAGGCCACCAAGGACGTGGTGGCCGCCAGCGGGCTGCCCAGCTGCTACATCCGCCCCATCGCCTACTACGGCTACGGCGAGATGGGCCTCAACACGATGCCGTGCTCGGTCGACGTCGCCATCGCCTGCTGGCCGTGGGGCGCCTACCTGGGCGACGACGCCCTCACCAAGGGCGTGAAGCTCAAGACCTCGTCGTGGACCCGGCTGGACCACAACACGATGCCCCCCGCCTCCAAGACCACCGGCAACTACGTGAACTCCACCCTCGCCAAGGTGGAGGCGGTGAAGGCCGGCTACGACGAGGCGCTGATGCTCAACCCGCAGGGGTTCGTGAGCGAGTGCACCGGCGAGAACGTGTTCGTGGCGCGCGACGGCCGCTTCCTCACGCCGCCGCTCGCGTCGGGCGCGCTCGAGGGCATCACCCAGCACTCGGTGATGACCATCGCCAAGGACCTCGGCATCGACGTGGAGGTGGCCACCATCGCCCGCTCCGACGTCTACCTGGCCGACGAGATGTTCCTCTGCGGCACCGCCGCCGAGGTGTCCGCGGTCAACTCCGTCGACGATCGGCCGATCGCGTGTCCGGGACCGATGACCACCGCCATCGGCGAGGAGTACCACAAGGCCATCCGTGGCCAGACCGATCGATACAAGGACTGGGTCGAACATGTCTCCTGAGGTCCGGATCAGCGCGGTCGGGCCCGACGTCACCCTCGACGTCATGGCCCCGCGCGACCCCGGGCTGCCCGAGGCGGTCGAGATCTTCGACACGACCCTGCGAGACGGCGCCCAGCTCGAGGGCATCTCGCTCACCGTCGACGACAAGCTCCGCATCGCGGATGAGCTCGACGAGCTCGGCGTGCACTTCATCGAGGGCGGCTGGCCCGGCGCCAACCCGAAGGACATCGAGTTCTTCGAGCGGGCCGGGCGCGAGCTGCGCTTCGAGCGCTCCACCCTGGTGGCGTTCGGGTCCACCCGCCGGCCCCGCGGCAAGGTCGACGACGACCCCACGCTGCGGAACCTGCTCGACGCCCGCACGTCCGCGGTGTGCATCGTCGGCAAGAGCTCGGCGTACCACGTGACCGAGGCGCTGCGGACCACGCTCGACGAGGGCGAGGCCATGGTGGCCGACTCCGTGCGCTTCCTGGCCGACGCCGGCGTGCGGGTGCTCTTCGACGCCGAGCACTTCTTCGACGGCTGGAAGGAGAACCCTGAGTTCAGCCTCCGGGTGCTCGAGGCCGCCGCCGAGCACGGCGTGGAGACGTTGGTGCTGTGCGACACCAACGGCGGCGCCCTTCCCCACGAGGTGGAGGCGGTGGTGCGCGAGATCACCCGCCACTTCCGAGACGACGTGAAGGTGGCGGTCCACCTCCACGACGACACCGGCTGCGGGGTGGCCAACGCCCTGGCGGGCGTGCGCGGCGGCGCCACCCAGGTGCAGGGCACCATCAACGGCTACGGCGAGCGCACCGGCAACTGCAACCTCACCACGATCATCCCCAACCTCACGCTGAAGATGGGCATCCGCACGCTGCCCGAGGGCCGTCTGTCCCGGCTCACCTCGGCGTCGCACCGCATCGCCGAGATCGTCAACATCACGCCCAACCCGCAGGCCCCCTACGTGGGCGCGTCGGCGTTCGCCCACAAGGCCGGGCTGCACGTGTCGGCCATCAGCCGCCGCAAGGACGCCTACGAGCACGTCGACCCGGAGGCGGTGGGCAACGGCACCCGCTTCGTGGTGTCGGAGATGGCGGGCAAGGCCACGCTCGACCTCAAGGCCCGCGAGATCGGCATCGACCTCGACGGCCCCGTGCTCACCCACCTGATCGACGAGCTCAAGCGCCTCGAGCACGAGGGCTACCACTTCGAGGCGGCCGACGCCTCGCTCGAGCTGCTCATGCGCCGGGCGGCGGGCTGGGAGCACGGGTTCTTCTCGCTCGAGTCGTACCGGGTGATCGTGAGCGAGGCCGACGACGTCCGCCACGACACCGAGGCCATCGTCAAGCTCGTGGTCGACGGCGAGCGCACGCTGCGCATCGGCGAGGGCAACGGTCCGGTCAACGCCCTCGACGCCGCCGTGCGCGCCGCCATCGGGTCGAAGTTCCCGCAGCTCGCCCGCATCCACCTCACCGACTTCAAGGTGCGCGTGCTCGACACGGCCAAGGGCACCGGCGCCGTCACGCGCGTGCTGATCGACTCCACCAACGGCAAGCGCACCTGGTCCACCATCGGGGTCAGCGAGAACATCATCCAGGCGTCGTGGCAGGCGCTCGAGGACTCCCTCGTCTACGGGCTGCTGCACACCGAGGAGTAGCGTCCGCTCCCGATGGCCGCGCCGGAGTTCGTCCCCACCAAGCCCACCGACCGCCCCCGCCACTACACGTCCCCGCCCCGCCGGGACGACGAGTGGTACGCCGACCGGCCCGGTGACCTCGTCGGCCGCGGCGGCCAGCCCGACGTCGACGCCGGGCGGATGGGCGCCCCCGGCCCCGACCAGGGCTACCTGCTCAAGCTCGTGCCGCTGCTGCGGCCCGAGGTCCGCCTCGCCGAGGGCGAGCGCCTGGAGGACGCCGAGGCTGGCTGCGTGGCCATCGCCCTCAAGCGGGCCTCCCTGTTCGGTCGGGCGCCGGTGATCCACGACCTGCGCATCGCCTACGCGCTGTGGGGCTACCTCTCGGCCGATGCCCCGGCCGACCTCGTGGCCGAGCGCCGCCGCCGCTTCGAGGGCGTCCACCTCACCGCCCACCACTATCCCGAGCTGCGGGCCGTGGTCGACGCCGTTCCGGCCGACACGCTCCGGCTCGCCCCGGCGCAGATCGCCTCGCAGGCCCCGGCCGGCTGGCGAGAGCTGCTGTCGCTCTGATCGGCGAGCGAGCCGTGATCGGCGGCTCGCGTCCGGCCCGCCCACCCCGGCGCGCCTCGGCCTGCGAGCCTGGGACCGACGCCGGCCCGTCGCACCGCCCGGCCCCGGCGTCGGGAAGGATCCCCGCACCGTGACCCTCGATCCCGACGGCTACCCGTTCATCGCCCTGGCCGCAGCACCGTCGCTGCTGGCGCGGCGGTGCCGGCGCACCCGCCTCGCCCTGGGGCTCGCGGTGCTGCCCGTGGCCATGGCCGCGTTCTTCCGCGACCCCGACCGCCGACCCGACGCAGCCGGCGAGGACTTCGACCCCGACCAGGTGATCGCCCCCGCCGACGGCCGGGTGATGCACGTCGGCGAGCCGCTCCCGGGCACGGCCCCGGCGGGGGAGTGGCAGCAGGTGAGCATCTTCCTGTCGGTCACCGACGTGCACATCAACCGCACGCCCTACGGCGGCGAGGTCACCGAGGTGACCCACCGGCCGGGCCGCTTCCTCGCCGCCTACAAGGCCGAGAGCGCCCACGAGAACGAGCGCAGCGAGATCACCGTGGTCCGGTTGGTGGACCACGACGTGCGCACCGTGGTGTTCCGCCAGATCGGCGGCGTGCTCGCCCGGCGGGTGGTCACCCGGGTCCGGCCCGGCCAGGCGGTCCGCACCGGCGAGCGGATCGGGCTCATGAAGTTCGGCTCGCGCATGGACGTCTTCGTGCCGCCCGAGGTGGAGCTGGTGGTCGAGCGGCGCCAGCGGGTGGTGGCGGGGGAGACGGTGCTCGGTCGCTGGCCGGCGGGTGGGCCGTCGTGAGCGATCCGGATCGCCGCTCGGGCCGGGATCGGCGAGCCGAGCCCCCGCCGGGCGCCGACATCCCGCTCGAGGGCTTCGAGCTGGTGTCGCCGTCGGGCGCGGCGGTGGTGCGCCCCGACCGCCTCGACGCCCGCCACCGGGCGATGGCGATGGCGCCGAGCCTGTTCACCCTCGGCAACATGCTCTGCGGCTTCTCGTCGCTGCGCGCCTCGCAGTCGGGCGACTTCGACCTCGCCGCCGTGCTGATCGGCGTGTCGGTGCTGTTCGACATCTTCGACGGCGCCGTGGCCCGGGCCGTGCGGGCCATCACCCCCTTCGGCCTCCAGTTCGACTCGTTGGCCGACCTGGTCTCGTTCGGCATCGCGCCGGCGTTCCTGCTCTACAGCTGGTCGCTGCACGACCTCGGGCTGCCCGGTTGGCTGCTGGCGTGCTTCTGGCTGGCGTGCGCCGCCTATCGGCTCGGGCGCTTCAACGTGACCGTCGACCCGCTGTCGGACAAGCGGTACTTCATCGGCCTGCCCAGCCCCGGTGCCGCCGGTGTGGTCATCGCCTCGGTGTTCGCGTACGACGGCGACTTCGCCGGCTGGCATCGCTTCGGGCCCGTGGCGCTCGCCGTGGTGCCGGCGGTGCTGATGGCCTCGTCGTTCCGGTTCACGTCGTTCCGCTGGCTCGCCTCGCCGCGCCCGGATCGCATCTGGGTGACGGTGGTGGCGGTGGTCGCCTTGGTGGCGGGTCTGGCGTTCGTGCCGGTGGGCACCGGCCTCGTGGTGGCCTACACCTACGTCGCCCTCGCCCCGCTCGGCTGGCTCACGGCGCCGCTGCGCCGGCGCTGGTTCGGCCCCGACGCCGTGGCCCCGCCGCGCCACCACATCCCCTCGGTCTTCTTCCTCGTCGACGAGCGCGGCAACCGCCGCCACTGACCCGCCGCCAACTGCCGGGGCCCGATCCGTTCTTGTGCCCAGGTTCGCCGCCCGTGGCGAACACGAGCACAAGAACGGTGCGCAGAATCTGCGCAGAATCTGCGGAGCCCTTCTTGTGCCCAGGTTCGCCGCCCGTGGCGAACACGGGCACGAGAACGGTCGGTTGGCCGGGCCTTGCGAAACCGGGGCAAGCTGCCGACGGAAGCGGTACCCCGACGTCGGAGGAGGTGGCCCATGGACCTGGAACTCGACCAGCTGCCCCTGAAGCCGTACCTCCGCGGGCGCCTCCACCAGGTGGCCATGCTCGTGTCGATCCCCGGCCTGGTGTGGCTGGTGCGGTCGGCCGAGACCCCCCGGGCGGTGGCCGCCGCCTGGATCTACGGCGTGGCCAGCGTGCTGCTCTACCTCACCAGTTCCAGCTACCACGTCTTCGCCGTGACCCCCCGGTCCCGCCGGATCATGCAGCGGGCCGACCACGCCATGATCTTCGTGCTCATCGCCGGGTCGTTCACCCCCACGGCCCTCCTGCTGCTGCCCGACCCGTGGCGCTGGTGGTCGCTCGCGTTCATGTGGGGCGGCGCCGCCTGCGGGATCGCCCTCAAGATCGTGGCCCTCGAGCGCTTCCGCCGCCTCGGGGCGGCCCTCTACATCGTGCTGGGCTGGGCCGGGCTGATGGCCTTCCCGGCCCTGTGGGAGCGCCCCGGCACGCTCGTGCTGTTCGCCACCGGTGGGGTGCTCTACACGGTGGGCGCCATCCTCTTCGCCCTCAACAAGCCCCAGCTGTCGCCCCGCTGGTTCGGCTACCACGAGGTCTGGCACTCCTTCGGCGTGGCCGCCGGCGCCCTGCTCTTCGCCGCCAACCTCGGCCTGGTCCGCGCCGGCTGAGCACCGGTTCTTCTCGCACCCGTTGCGCCTTCGGGTCGTCGGGTGCACGGAGGAGCAGGCGTCGGCGCCCTGCGGGCGCGGCGATGCTCGGACGCCCGTAGGGTCGGGCCATGACCGGACCCGCCCCGCTCCAGCTCGCCGTCGGCCCCTTGACCTTCGATGCCGTGGCCGACGGCCCGCCCGACGGGGAGCCGGTGCTGCTGCTGCACGGGTTCCCCGAGGGGGCGTACTGCTGGCGCCGCGTCACCCCCGCCCTCGCCGACGCCGGGCTCCGCACGGTGGCGGTGGACCAACGGGGCTACTCGCCGGGCGCTCGCCCGGCCGAGCCCGAGGCGTACCGCATGGAGCTCCTGGTCGACGACGTGCTTGGCGTCGCCGATGCGCTCGGCTGGGAGACCTTCCACCTGGTGGGCCACGACTGGGGCGGGGCGGTGGCCTGGCACGTGGCCGGGCGCCATCCGGAGCGGCTGCGCACCCTCAACGTGGTGTCCACGCCCCACCCCGTGGCCCTGGCCGACGCCCGCGCCGCCGGACCCACCGCCGACGGCGACGACCAGGCGGCCCGAGGCTCCTACATGGACACGTTCCGGGCCGATGGCGCCGAGGACCTGTTCCTGGCCGACGACCGAGCCCTGCTGAAGCTGATGCTCGAGGGCAGCGGCATGGACGCCGAGAGCGCCGAGCACTGCCTGGCCCGCGCCACCGATCGTGAGGCGCTGACCGGCGTCCTCAACTGGTACCGGGGCGCCGATCCGGGCGACGCGGACGGCGTCGGCCCGATCACCCCGCCCACCCTCTACATCTGGTCCACCGAGGACATCGCGCTCGGGCGCCTGGCCGCCGAGTCCACGGCCGACCACGTCACCGGGCCGTACCGGTTCGAGGTGCTCGAGGGCATCAGCCACTGGGTGCCCGAGGCGGCGCCCGACGCCGTGGCCGCCCTGCTGCTCGGGCACCTGTCGCCCGCCTGAGGGCCCCCGGACCGGCCCACGGCGCGGAAACGGTGCCCCGAGCGGGGTGGGGGCCGCCGGTAGCCTGGACCGGTGACCGACCCCGTCCGCGTTCGATTCGCCCCGTCGCCCACCGGCTACCTGCACGTCGGCTCCGGCCACTCCGCGCTGGCCAACTGGCTCGTGGCCCGGCGCACGGGCGGCAGCTTCCTGTTGCGCATCGAGGACACCGACGTGGAGCGCAACCGCCCCGAGCTGGTGGACAACGTGCTCGAGATGCTCGAGTGGCTGGGCCTCACCTGGGACGAGGAGCCGGTGTACCAGAGCCGGCGCGGCGAGCTCTACGCCGACGCTGCGGCCAAGCTCGTGGCCGGCGGCGCCGTCTACTTCTGCGACTGCACCGGCGAGGCGGTCCAGACCCGGAACAAGGCGGCCGGCGGCAAGCCCGGCTACGACGGGTTCTGCCGGGATCGGGGCCTCGAGCCGGGTCCGGGTCGGGCCGCCCGCTTCCGCACGCCTCGCGAGGGCCGCACCGGGTGGACCGACCTCGTGCGGGGCGAGGTGTCGTTCGCCAACGCCGACCTGGAGGACTTCGTGGTCCTGCGGGGCAACGGCAACCCCATGTTCCTGCTGGCCAACGCGTTCGACGACGCCGACATGGGCATCACCCACGTGATCCGGGGCGAGGACCACGTGAACAGCACACCCAAGTACCTGCTGCTCGTCGACGCCCTGGGGCTGGCCCGTCCCACCGCCTTCGCCCACATGCCGCTGCTGGTCAACGAGCAGCGCAAGAAGCTGTCGAAGCGTCGTGACGACGTCTCGATGGCCGACTACCGAGCTCGTGGCTACCTGCCCGAGGCCATGGTCAACTACCTCGCGCTGCTCGGTTGGGGCCCGGCCGACGGGGTGGAGGTCCGCCCGGTGGCCGAGATCGTGGAGCAGTACCGGCTCGAGGACGTGAACGCCTCGCCGGCCTTCTTCGACCAGAAGAAGCTCAGCTTCGTCAACGCCGAGCACATCCGGGCCCTCGCCACCGACGAGTTCCTCGCTCGCAGCCGACCGTTCCTCACGCGCGGTGAGCCGGCGGCCCACGCCCTCGCCTCGCTGGCTGTGGAGGTGCAGGAGCGGGTACGGACGCTGGCGGAGGTCGAGCCCATGATCGAGTTCCTGGTCGACGACGACCCTGCGGTCGACGAGGCGTCCTGGACCAAGGCCATCACCAAGGGCAAGGCCGTGCCCGAGATGCTCGACGCCACCATCGCCCGGCTCGAGGCCCTCGACCTCGACGCCTGGACCCCCGAGTCGATCCAGGAGGCCGTGGCCGCGGCGGCGGTCGACGCCGGCATCGTCAACGCCGAGGGGGCACCGCAGCTGTCCAAGGCCCAGGGTCCGGTGCGCGTGGCCATCAGCGGCCGCAGCGTGGGGCCGCCCCTGTGGGAGTCGATCGCCGTGCTCGGCCGCGACCGCACGCTCTCCCGACTGCGAGCCACCCGGCTCCGGGTGGGATGAACGCAGGCGGCGGCGTGCGGGACCGGCCCACCCGCCCCGAGGTGGTGGCGGCCGACGGTCCGGGCCGGGACGGCGCTCCGGTCGCGTCGGCCGACCGGGCGCGCCGGCGGCGGTGGTGGCTGGTGCCGGTGGTGGCGGTGGCCGTGGTGGTGGCCTACGTCGGCGTGACGTTCCTGCAGGTCTGGATGGCCAGCGGGCGCGACGGCGCGCGCGAGGCCCAGGCCATCGTGGTGCTCGGTGCGGCCCAGTACGACGGCCGCCCGTCGCCGGCGCTCACCGATCGGCTGGACCACGCGCTCGAGCTCTACGAGCAGGGGCTCGCCCCGATGGTGGTGGTCACGGGCGGGCGCCAGACCGGCGATCGCTTCACCGAGGCCACCGCTGGCTACAACTACCTGCGTCGCCACGGGGTGCCCGACGACGCCATTCGCAAGGAGGTGCAGGGCCGCACTACCTACGAGTCGCTGGCCGCGGTGGCGAGGTTCCTGCGCGACGAGGACGTCGACGACGTGGTGCTGGTGAGCGGACCGGCCCACTCCAAGCGCCTGGCCGGGATCGCCAGCGCGGTCGGGCTCCACGCCGCCATCTCGCCGGCCGACGGGTCGCCCGACCTGCGCTCGCTCGTGCGGGAGACGGCGGCGGTGTCGGCCGGGCGGCTGGTGGGCTACCGCCGCCTGGAGCGCCTCGACCACTGAGTCGGTCCGGCGCCGTCGGTACCATCGTCGGATGCCCGAAGCCGCACCCGATCCCGAGTCCGCCGTCCGCCGCTACCTCGCCTGGCTCGACGACCCCGCCAGCGCCGTGGACCAAGAGGCCGTGGCCCGGGCCGAGGCGGCGCTGGCCGCGGCCACCGATCCGATCGACCGGCTCCACGCCGCCGCGGCGCGGGAGCGGGCGCGTGCCGCCGACGCCAGCTCGATCGCCACCGCCTTCGTTCGCAGCGCCCGGGCCTACGCCGAGGCCGAGGGCATCCCGGTGGAGGCCTTCCGGGCGTTGGGGGTTCCCGACGACGTCCTGGGCGAGGCCGGCTTCGCGGTGCCATCGTCGCGAGGCCGTCGCGGTCCCTCGGCGTCGGGCACCCGGCGGGCCCGCTCGTCGGCGCCGCGGGCCCCGCAGATCCCGGTGGGCCAGATCAAGGCCGTGGCCGAGCAGATGCCCAAGCAGTTCACGCTCGCGCAGCTCGCCGAGGCGGCCGGCGGTGGCTCCCCGGTCACCGTGCGCAAGGCGGTCGACGAGCTCATCGCCGAGGGGCGGGCGGCCAAGCTCGGACCGGACGCCAACCACACCGGCCCCGGTCGAGCGCCCACCATCTACGAGCTGCGCTGACCGAGCGCCCGCCGGCGACCCGGCGGCCGGGCCCGCGCCGAGGGCTGCCACGCCGACAGGTGCACGACAGGTGAACGTGTCACGACGGTCATGGGAGCGGCACGAGCGGGTAACCGCCGATCCGTAGGGTCGTCGGCGTGGATGCGCTCGACCTGCTGCGGGGCCCCGGTCCGGGGTCCGGGCCGCTGGCCCCCCGGCCCGCGGCGGCGTCGGAGCCGGAGGTGTGCCGCTGGCCTCGCGACGCCCACCGCCGGGCCGGGCTGCTGGCGCAGGGTCGTCCGTGCGTCTGGCTGCTCGAGCCGGGTGAGCTCGTGCCCGAGCTCGGCCCGCTCGAGGACTGGCTGCGGCTGCCCGCCGATCCCGGCGCGCTCGAGGACCTCGTGCAGCGCCTCGGGGCCCGGGCCCGCCGCCTCGGCGGCCTGCTGCCGGGGGAGGTGCACGTGGACGACGACGGGCTCTGCACCTGGGGGGCGCGCCGGGTGGTGGTGCCCCACGTGGAGGCGGTGATCCTGAACCGCCTGGGCGCCACGCCCGATCGGGTGGTCCGCCGTGGCGAGCTGGAGGACCTGGTGTGGCCGGGAGCCGTGCGCAGCCGCCGCGCCATCGACAGCCGTGTGCACACGCTCCGATCGCGCCTTGCCCCGCTGGGCCTGCGCATCCACACCATCCGCGGCCAGGGCTACCTCCTGGCCGTCGAGCCCCCGTCCCCGACCCGTGGCGCGACATCGCCACCCAGCCCCAGGAGTTCCCCATGGTCCAACTGATCACCGCCGTCGTGAAGCCGTTCAAGCTCGAGGAGGTGAAGGACGCCCTCCGCGAGGCCGGCGTCGCCGGCATCACGGTGGGCGAGGTGCAGGGCTACGGGCGCCAGGGGGGCAAGACCGAGACGTTCCGGGGGGCCGAGTACACGGTGGACTTCGTGCCCAAGGTCCGGCTCGACATCCTGGTGGAGGACGCCGACGTGGAGCGCATCTTCACCGTGATCGGCGATGCGGCCCGCACCGGCAAGATCGGCGACGGCAAGGTGTGGTGCACCGAGGTGCCGCGCGTGATGCGGGTGCGCACGGCCGAGATGGGGAGCGAGGCCCTGTAGGGCCGGCCGCCTCGGTGCGGCCGCCGGCGCCGGTGGCGCGCGTCGAGGGACGCGGCTACGTTTTCCGACGTGCCTTCGGAAAACGTCGCTCCTTCTGCCCCGACGCCCGGTGCAACCTCGCCGGACCGGCGCGGTCGCAAGCGGGCGGCGCGTCGGGCCAACCTGCTCGACCTGGCGGCCGGGATCGTCGAGCGGTCGGGGGTGAGCGGGCTCACCATGGCCGCGCTGGCCGAGGCGGCCGACTACGCCCCGGCGTCGCTCTACACGTACTTCCCGTCCCGCAGCGCCCTCGTGGCGGCCGTGCAGGAACGGGCGCTCGTGTCGCTGGGCGCGGTGGCCGAGCGCCACCTGGCCGCCACGGACCACCTCGTGGCCACCGCCGGGGCCGCGCCCGACGTGGCCGCCCTGGCCCGGCTGTGCGCCTTCGCCGACCTCTTCCTGGCCGCTCCCGAGCGCCATCCCCACGAGTTCCGGCTCCAGCAGGAGCTGCTCGTCACCCGCGGCGTGGAGGACGTGGAGGACGCCGGCCGCGTGGTGCCGGCAGCGATGGGGGTGCTCGACGCGCCGCGCCGCCTCCTGGAGGCCGCCGCCGAGGTCGGTGCCCTCGGTGCGCAGGATCCCCTCTCGGATCCGCTCGGGCGGCCGGTGGAGGCCACGGTGGCCCGCACCCTGGCCTGGGTGGTGGCCCTCAACGGTGCCCTGCTCACCGACGGGCTGCTCACCGGCATGCCCACCACGGGCGCCGCCCTGGGCACCGCCCTCACCGACGCGCTGCTCGTGGGCTGGGGTGCCGACCCCGACCGGCTGCGCGCCGCCCGATCCCTGTCGGCCTCCTGGCCGATGACCGCCATCGACCCCCCGGGAGACCGCTCGTGACCACCGCCCTCGCCGCCCTCGGCGGCTTCGTCGTCGGCGCCTTCACCTGGAACCTCGCCGAGTACCTGCTCCACCGCTTCGCGATGCACCACCTCCACGGCCGGGGGATCATGAGCCGCGAGCACCTGGAGCACCACGTGAAGGCGGGCTGGAACTTCTCGCCGATCCTGCTGCTCAGCTGGTTGGGCGTGGTGGTCGTGGGCGGGCTCGGCCTGCTGCCCGTGGCCTGGCTGATCGCCGGTCCGGTGGTGGCGGTCGGGGTCTCCCTCGGCTGGGCCGCCGCCTACTTCTTCTACGAGTACCAGCACGCCGTGGCCCACCTCCGGGCGCCGAGCGGCCGGTACTCCGCCTGGGTGCGCCACCACCACTTCCACCACCACTTCGGCCACCCGATGGAGAACCACGGGGTCACCACCCCGCTGTGGGACCACGTCTTCGGCACCTGGGCCGACCCGGGCGTGGTGAAGGTGCCGCGCCGCATGGCCCTGCCGTGGCTCGTGGACGAGGCGGGCGAGGTCCGGCCCGAGTACCGCGATCGCTACGAGCTCGTGGGCCCGACCTCGCCGAGCGATCGCCTCGACGCCCTCGACCGCGCTCGGGCGTTCGCCTCGCGGCCGCCGGTGGTCGACGCCGACGCCGACGTCGAGGCCCCGGTCAGCGCCTGATCGGGTGGGCCGGCGTCGCCGCCGCCCTACGCTGCGCCCGTGTCCGATCCCGCCGCCGACGATCGCCTCGGAGAGATCCTCGAGCTGCTGCGCGCCGACGGCGGCCGCGTCACCTCGGCTCGCCGGGCGGTGGTGGCCTCGCTCATGGCGAGCGACGGGCACGTGAGCGCCGAGTCCATCGCCGCCGAGGTGCAGGGCGCCATGCCCGACGTGTCGGTGTCCACCGTGTACCGAACCCTCGAGGTGCTCGAGCGGCTGGGTCAGGTGGAGCACGTCCACCTGGGCCACGGCCCGTCGCTGTACCACCTGGCCGATCGTCGGCACGTGCACCTGCTCTGCCGCCGCTGCGACCGGGTCATCGAGCTGCCCGACACCTACCTCGCCGACCTCGCCGACCGGCTGGCGGACGACCACGGCTTCGTGCTCGAGCCCCGCCACTTCGCGCTGCTGGGCACGTGCGCCGAGTGCGCGGCGCGGGCCGACCAGGCCGGCTGAGCTCAGCTCGCCCGGCGGGGTGCCAGCGGATCGAACCCGTACGGCAGCTCGAGGCGGTGGGCGGCCATGAGCTCGTCGTCGGCCAGGAGGTCCTCGGTGGCGCCGTCGGCCACGATGCGCCCCTCGTCGAGCACGAGCGAGCGCGGGCACAGCTCGAGCGCGTAGGGCAGGTCGTGGGTGATCACGAGCGTGGTGAGCGAGAGCGACCGCAGGACGTCGGCCAGCTCGCGCCGGGCCACCGGATCGAGGTTGGACGTGGGCTCGTCGAGCACGAGCACGTCCGGCTCCATGGCGAGCACGGTGGCCACCGCCACCCGGCGCCGCTGCCCGAAGCTCAGGTGGTGGGGCGCCCGATCGGCCACGTCGGCCATCCCCACGGCATCGAGCGCCTGGCGGACCCGCGTGGCGAGGGCGTCGCCGCGCAGGCCCAGGTTGGCCGGGCCGAAGGCCACGTCCTGGCCGACCGTGGGCATGAACAGCTGGTCGTCGGGATCCTGGAACACGATGCCGACCCGACGTCGGACCTCCTTCAGGTGCTCCTTGGCCACCGGCACGCCCGAGATGCGGACCTCGCCGGCCCCGGCGGTGAGCACGCCGTTGAGGTGCAGGGCGAGGGTGGTCTTGCCGGCGCCGTTCGGCCCGAGCAGCGCCACGCGCTCGCCCGGCTCGATGCACAGGTCCACGCCGAACAGGGCTTGGCGCCCATCGGGGTAGGCGTAGGCCAGGCCGCGGACCTCGACCGCCGGCGTCACGGCAGCCACCACCAGGCGAGCGTGCCGACGGTGGCGGCCAGGGCGGGGACGGCGAGCGCCCACGCCCACTCGTCACGAGCGGCGGCGGTGGCCCCGAAGGAGGGGAGCGTGCCGTCGTAGCCGCGCGACACCATCGCGAGGTGCACCCGCTCGCCGCGCTCGAAGGACCGGATGAACAGCGTGCCCGCCGATGCCGCGGTGGCTCGGGCCTGCCACAGCCACCGAGGGTCGTGGCCCCGGGACTGCCGGGCGATGGCCATGCGGCGGGCCTCCTCCACGGTGACGTCGAGGTAGCGGACCATGAAGCCGGCGATGGCGGTGATCACGCGGGGGAGGCGCAGGCGCTCGAGCCCGTGCAGGATCTCGGGGATCGGGGTGGTGGCCGCCATCACGATGGCGGCGGCCACGCCGAGGGTGCCCTTGGCGAGGATGCCCCACGCGGCCCACAGGCCGGCGACCGAGAGGGAGAGCCCGACGACGTCGACCCGTTCGCCGCCGCCCACCATCGGCAGGAACACGGCGAAGGCCAGGAAGGGCAGCTCGATCACCAGGCGGCGCGCGAGCACGGCGGGGGAGAGGCGGGCGAGCGCCGCCACGGCGGCCACCAGCACGGCGTAGGCGCCGAACGCCCAGAGCGCTTCGCGAGGCGTGGCCACCACCACCAGCACGAACAGCACCGTGGCGGCCAGCTTGCACTGGGGTGCGGCGCGGTGGAGCGGACTCGTGCCGTGGACGTAGAGGGCGTGGACGTGCGCGGCCACCTCAGCCCCTCGCCGGGGCGGGGGTCGCTTCGGAGCGCCCGCGCGCCCGTCGGACCACGAGCAGCAGGCCGGCGGCCACGGCGAACGTGGCGGCCACCCCGATGAGCCCGGCGAGGCCGGTGCTCAGGCCGTCGTCGTCCACGCCGCGCACGGCGTAGCCGGCGGTGGGGGCGTCGGCCAGGGCGTGGGGCTGCTCGGTGCGGTCGAAGCCCTCGTCGATGGCCACCTTGTTCAACCCGTCGGGCGACGAGCTGGCGTGGGGGCTCACGAAGAACGCCAGGGCCGCCGTCACCACCAGCCCGACCACCACGAACGGCGCGGTGCGGCGCATCAGGCCACGCCCTCGGGCGCGACCCGTGGTCCCACGACCAGGCGCCGGTGGGGCAGCAGGTGGGCGGCGCCGTGGACGAGGTCGGGTCGGGTGGCGAGCACGGCCGACACCACGAGGGCCGTGATGGTGCCCTCGCCGATCCCGATGAGGACGTGCACGCCCACCATGGCGCTGGCCACGGTGGAGACCGAGGCGCCGCCGGCGCCGCCGAGCGCGTACTCCACGGTGAAGGCGAGCGAGGCGAGCACCACCCCCAGCCCGGCCGCCACGCCCGACGCCACCACGACGGAGGCGCGAGTGCGGGGGAGGAGCCTCCGCACGAGGAGGAACAGCGCGTAGCCGCCGAAGGAGGTGACGAGGGCCATGTTGACGACGTTGAGGCCGAGTGCGCTCAGCCCCCCGTCGGCGAAGAGCAGCGCCTGCACGAGCAGCACCACCGAGACGCAGAGGGTGCCGAGGTACGGGCCCACGAGCACAGCCGCGAGCACCCCGCCGAGGAGGTGCCCGCTGGTGCCCGAGGCCACCGGGAAGTTGAGCATCTGCACCGCGAAGACGAAGGCGGCGGTGAGCCCGGCGAGGGGGATGTCTCGCTCCTCGAGCGAGTCGGCGGTCTTGTGGACGCACACCGCGAGCCCGGTCACCGCCACCGCACCCGCCGCGAGGGAGGTGGGGGCGTCGATGAACCCGTCGGGGATGTGCATGGGTCCGCTCCCGTGTCGCTCGGTCGCCTGAACCCTTCCACATGGGCGCCCTTGTTGAAAGGCGCTTGCAACAACGAGGTTCTGGCGTGAGTCGGGTCAGCCCGCAGGGACCTCGTGCACGTCGACGTCGAACCAGACGGTCTTGCCGTCGGGGGTGGCGTCGGCGCCCCAGGAGGCCGAGATCTCCTCCACGATGCGGAGGCCGAGCCCGGTGGGCGCACGGAGGTGGTCCGGGCTCTGGAGCGTGGACGCCTTCGGGACCGGGAGGACGGGGCTGCCGTCGGCCACCTCGACGTGGACCACGCCGTCCCGCCGGCTCGCGCGCACCGTGAACGGCGTGCGCGCGTGCACCACGGCGTTGGTGGCCACCTCGGCCAGCGCGGTGGTGAGCAACGAGCACCGATCGGGGTCGAGGCCGAGCTGCTCGAGCACGAACAGCCGTGCATCGCGCACCGATTCGGGCTGCGGGGGGAAGCGGCGGGACGAGGTGTCGGCCGTCATCGGCCGACCCCGTGACCCACGACGTCCGACCCGTTCGCCAAGGACCCTCCCCAGGTTCCCTCGTGCCCGTCGGGACCATACCCGAGCATCGGCGTTCCGTCTCGGGGACCTGCTGCGGCGCTAGGACGAGGGCTCGAGCCGGGCGACCGCGTCGCCGAGCCCGCGATCCCACATCGCCCGGGCCACCACCCGCGCACCGAGCTCGTTCGTGTGCGCCCAGTCGAAGAAGACGGGCTCGTCGAGGTCGTCGAAGGCGTCGGTCAGGTCGATGGGCGGGGTCTTGTCGTAGCGGAGGGCGGCGACGTAGGGGGCACGCTGCTGGTCGAAGCTCTCGGCCGGCACGCCCATGTGGCGGAGGAGCTCATCCTCGGAGGGGAACGGCGCTCGCGTGTACGCGGCGGGCTGCCAGAACTCGAGGACCGGGACGCCGGGCGCCATGGCGCCCACCTCGAGCATGGCGGCCTCGACCACGCCGGCGAGCACCTCCCCCGTGCGCTCCGGGTCGGCGAAGCAGTCGAGCACCGGTGACGAGTCCTCGAGCTGCATGTCGGTCAGGGGGTTGGTGCGCGCCAGCGGCGAGACCGACGCCGCCATGTGGCGGCACAGGGAGCTGAAGTCGTTGAGCCCGTGGAAGAACACGAGCAGGTCCGGTGCGCCGCGCTCCTCCACGAGGCGGCGCAGCAGGCCCACCTCCTGCCAGGCCATGTAGGCGCTCCAGCCGAAGTCGTGCACGGTGACCGGCGTGCCCTCGCGTTCGGCGATGCGCGCCACCTCGGAGGGGATGGTGTGCTCGTCGCGCTGGCCGACGCCGAACAGCGTCGACCCGCCGAAGAACCAGACCTCGGGCGCCCCGGGCACGGCCGGCATCGATCGCCGCTCCACCCCGTCGACGTGCGTGTAGCGCAGGTCGGTGTCGGTGCCCACGAAGAAGAGCTCGTCGTCGTCCACCTGGCGAACCTGCGAGGCGTGCTCGGCGAAGACCTCGCGGGCGAAGGGCTCGTCCTCGTGGGCGTAGGTGGTGAAGGGGAAGCCGACCATGAGGGGACCCTGGTCGCTCGGAGGTCGGTTGGGTCGAACTGCGGTGCGAAGCGACCGTCGTCGTCGAACACCCGGGTGACGCCGGTGGTCTCGAGCCCCGTCACCCGGCCGTCCTCGACGAGGATCCGACCCGGCCCCCGGCGGTGGACGAAGGTGATCCCCTCCTCCTTCGCCTCCTCCACCTCGAACTCGTGGGCCGGCATCTCCTCGCGGGACTCCAGGGAGATCACCGTGATCTCGCGGGCGCCGGCCCGCATGGCCGTGCGGGCGGCGTCGAGGGCCTCGGTCATGGAGGAGCGCTCCGCCACCGCCACGTCGGCCGCGTCGATCGCGTCCGCCTCGCCGCCGTCGCGCTTGGCCTGGTAGTCCGCGGCTCGCAGCGCGGTGCGGGCGGCGTCCATGGCCACGTCGCCGCCGCCCACCACCAGGACCCGCTCCCCGACGGCGACCTCGAAGCCCCGGTTCATGTTGATGAGGAACTCGATGGCCTTGAACACGCCGTCGGCATCGGCGCCCTCGATGTCGAGGCCGCGCCCGAGGGTGGCCCCGATCCCCAGGAACAGGGCGTCGTGGCGTCGGCGGAGCTCGGCCAGGGTCACGTCGGTCCCGAGCCGGGTCTCGTAGCGGACCTCCACCCCGAGGTCCACGATGGCCTCGATGTCTCGCGCCAGGACCTGTCGGTCCAGGCGGTACTCGGGGATCCCGAGCCACATCGCCCCGCCGAGGCGGTCGGTGGCCTCGTAGACCGTCACCTGGTACCCGAGGCGGCGCAGGTCGTGGGCGCAGGCCATGCCGGCCGGTCCGCCGCCCACGATCCCCACCGACTCCGGGCGCTCCTCGGTGGGCGGGGCCGCCACCGCCTCCCACCACCGCCCGGTTCGGGCCTCGGGGCCGAACTGCTCGGTGAGGTAGCGCTTCAGGGCTCGGATGGCGATGGGCCGGTCGATCTCGCCGCGCCGGCAGGCGTCCTCGCAGGGGGCCGCGCACACGCGGCCGCACACCGACGCGAACGGGTTGGGCATCCGGGCGGTCAGGTAGGCCCGCTCGTCGTCGCCGTCGGCGATGGCGGCCACGTACATCCCGGCGTTGGTGTGCACCGGACACGCCGCCAGGCAGGGGATGTTCTCGTCGTAGTACTCGAGGCCCCGCGCCACGCTCATGGGCACGACCCCCGTCGCCCCGGTGCCGGGGCCGCCGCCCTGTTCGGGTGCCTCGCTGCCATCTCCATGCCTCGGCGCGTGCCTTGGGGAACGGGACCGACGGCTGCCGACCTGGGCGTGCCGTCGCCACCATCTGACCCGTGGGCCGCTCGGACCGGTAGGGCCGAAGGACCCTGACGCCTCGCGCCGAAGGCCTCCTCAGGCCTGCCCGCGGCCCCTCCTCCAGCGAGCGACCGCTCGCGACCGGCGGAGGCGGGTCGGCGATCCTCAGTCGGGGGTGGCGGTGTGGCTGCCCAGCGAGGCGAGTAGGTCCTGCCACCACTCGGCGAGGCGCTGCTGGAACGTGAACAGCTCGATCCCGTGGCGGGCGGCGTGGGCCTGGGGGATGGCGTCCCAGCCGTGGTGCTCGACGACCACGCGGGTGATCCCGTCCGCCGGCTCGAAGCGGACGAGCACCTCGGTCTGCTGGTCGGGCGCGAACGAGGTGGGCCGCCAGGTGAACGCGAGCCCGTGCGGTGGCTCCCAGGCCCGGATCCGTCCGATCTCGTCGACGGACCCGTCGGCGTGGGTCTCGAGCAGCCGCCCGTCCACGCCGGGCTCGATCGACAGCCGCCCGTCGGTCTGGCGGGTCGGCTGGAACAGGCCGTTCGGCCGCCACCACTGGCCGATCTCGGCGGTGAACGCCTCGAACACCCGCGCCGGTGGCGCCTCGATGCGCAGCGCGACGAGCACCCGTGAGCTCACGGGCCGCCCTCCACGTGGGCCTTGAGGGCGGTGAGCTGCTCGGCCCACCCCTGCTCCACCTGGTCCAGCCAGGACCGCAGGCCGGCGGTGGCCCCCGCCTGCAGCGAGTAGATGCGCACCCGTGCGTCGAAGCTGGGGCTGGTCTCCTCGACCACCTGGCTGTCGCGCAGCACCTTGAGGTGCCGGCTCATGACCGACGGGCTCACCGACAGCGCGTCGGCCAGCTCGCCCGCACGACGGGGCTGCTCGCGCAGGAGCTCCACGACCCGGCGACGCGCCGGGTCGGCGAGGGCGGCCAGCGTGCGGTCGACCGGGTCGGGCTCGGCGGCCAGCGGCGGCGCGCTCACGCCCAGCCCGCCGCCTCGATCTTCTGGCCGATGGCGGCCTCGGCCTCCGCCCGGGAGACCTCCCGCACGCGAGCGGCGAAGGTCCACACGTGGCCCTCGAGGTCGACGGCCCGGTACGTGCGGTCGCCGTAGAACTGGTCGGCCGGTTCGGCGGCGATGGAGGCCCCCTCGGCTCGGGCCCGCTCGCAGTGCGCGTCGAGCCCGCCGGTGAGCTCGACGTGCGCGGTCTGGGTGTTCACGCCGCCGATGGACGCCGGGCTGCGCGTCCACTCCGCCCACTCGCCGCCCACCATGATCCGGCCCCGGCCCTCGATGGCCATCTCGTAGTGGCACATCGTCGGATCGTCGTCAGGCCCGTCGATGGCCATCGTCACCTCGAAGCCGAACGCCCGGCCGAGCCAGTCGAGGGCGGCCTTGGGATCGCGGTAGGTGGCGGCGACGGTGAACGTGGGTGCGTCCATGGCGAACTCCTGTCTCGTTGTGGAAACAGTTTCGCGAATCGTGAACGATCGGTCAAGGATTCGCCCGGCGGCACGGACGGGAGGATGGGTGCGCCGTAGTCTCGAGTCGACGTCGGACTTCGGGGGACATGGAGCGATGCGGCGGTTCGCGGCCTGGATGGCCGTGGTGGTGACCATGAGCGCACTCGGAGCGTGTTCGAGGGGTGAGCCGACCCTGGTCGGCCTGCCGTACTCCGACTACGCGCACGAGGGCGAGCCCTTCGCCAGAGATCTCTTCGGAGAGCAGGCCACCCTCGACACCGACCGCGACCCCGAGGTCTTCTACACGGTGGCCGACATGGAACGGCGCTACACCCACGTCCACGACCTGGAGCGCCGATCGGCGGAGGGCCCGTCCGACGCGCCGATCGTGTGGTTCCTCGGTGGCTCCACCATGTTCGGCATCGGCCAGCGAGACGACCACACGATCGAATCGGATCTCGTGCGGATCGCCGACGAGGCGGATTCTGCGCACCGCTTGCAGGAGTGCGGGCAGATCGTCGCGGCTCGTCGCCACCAGCACGTCGAGGTCGACGCTCCAGTAGCCATGGACGATGCGGTTGCGCAGTCGCACCGGGTCTGCCCACGGAACTTCCGGATGGTTGACCTTGACACCAGTCGAAATCTGATTGCTGGCCTCGCCGAGCACCGTGAAGTTCCAGAGCAGCGCATCGACGCGATCGCGGGCTGGCTCAGGGGCCGCCGGATCGATACCCATGGCGAGCTCGATGATCCGCTCGGACGCGCCGATCATCTCGCTCAGGAGCAGCAGGTCACGCTGCATAGAGGGGTTGCGCTTCGCTCAACACGTCATCACGGATGAGCCGATGAAGCGCGGCCTTCGAGACGAGGTCGACATCCCGGCCGAACAACGCGCGCAACTCGTCTTCGAGTGCGTTGATGGCAAGTCCGAGGTGTCGCCCCGGTTCCAGCACGTACAGCAGGTCGATGTCGCTGTCGGCAGAGTCCTCCGCGCGCGCGACCGAGCCGAAGACCGACAGCTCGGCGACGCCATAGCGCACGCAGATGTCTACGAGGCGAGGCAGGTCGACGCCGTCGAGGAGCCTTGGTGCGTGCGCATCCACGGTCAACATGTTGCCACCTCGACGTGGCCCTCATCGTGACTGCCGGTGCCGTCGACGGCATGTCGTCGAGCACCTCGGGTTCACCGCCGCACCCGCTCCCACCAGGGTGGGAGGTGGAGCACCCCCAACGGGATTCGAACCCGTGCCGCCACCTTGAGAGGGTGGTGTCCTAGGCCGCTAGACGATGGGGGCCTGGTGCTGTTGTCCGCCCGGCTCGAGGCCCGGTGGAGCCTCCTGTCTAGCACCGGGACCCCGACCGATCCCAAGCCGATGCCCGACACGATCCCCCGATCGGGCGTCGGTTGGCCACCACGCGGCCCGGGTACCTCGACGCATCCCCCCACCCAACAGGAGACGACCCATGTCGAACGACGCTGCCGTGACCAAGGACCTGATCAAGGTGCTCGAGGACGGGCGCGACGGCTTCGCCACGGCCGCCGACAAGCTCGAGGCCGACGGAGAGCCCGAGCTCGCCACCACGTTCCGCCAGCGGGGCCAGCAGCGTGGTGCGTTCGCCGACGAGCTGCAGGCGCTGGCAGCGTCCTACGGCGACCAGATCGAGGAGTCCGGCACGGTGGCCGCCGCGGTGCACCGGGGCTGGTTGATCGTGAAGGACGCCATCGCCGGCTCGGACCCGAAGGGCGTCCTCGATGCCGCCGAGCAGGGCGAGGACCACGCGGTGTCCGCCTTCCGCAAGGCGGTGGCCGACGACCTCTCCACCGAGCTGCGCACCGTGGTGGAGCGCCAGCAGGCCGAGGTGCTGGCCGCCCACAACCAGATCAAGGCCCTGCGCGACGCCCGCAGCTAGACCGCTTGGCTAGGTGTCGTCCACGGTCGTGTTCTGCCCGGCCGACACCTGCACCACCTTGCACAGCGGGACGGTGGCGAACCGGGTGAAGCACACCTGGTGCGGCCCGGGCGCCACCGGGGGCCACGCCCCCCAGTCGTTGCGGGCCACGCCATCGAAGGTGATGGTCTTCTCCGATGGTGGCGACGTGCTGGCCTGGATCCAGCCGAGCTGCCCGAACTGGCCCACCACCGCGG
>JAHBSN010000159.1 GCA_019639095.1 Actinomycetota bacterium | reverse complement strand
GCCAGGAAGACCATGACGTTGGCGATCTCCCACGGCTCGGCGTAGCGGCCGAACGCCTCGCGCTCGGTGAGCTCGGCGAGGAGGTCGTCGGTGGTGACCTTGGCCAGGAACGGGTGCATGGCCAGGCTCGGCGCCACGGCGTTGACCCGGATGCCGTGGGGCGCGGCCTCGATGGCCGTGCAGCGGGTGAGGGCCATCACGCCGGCCTTGGCCGCGGCGTAGTGGGCCTGCTCGGCCTGGGCCCGCCAGCCGAGGACCGACGCGTTGTTCACGATGACCCCGCTCCCCCGCTCCACCATGTGGCGCAGCACGGCGCGGGTGCAGCGGAACGTGCCGGTGAGGGTCACGTCGAGCACGGTGCTCCACTGCTCGTCGGTCATGTCGACGATGGGGGCCGATCCGCCCAGGCCGGCGTTGTTGATCATCACGTCGATGCCGCCGAGGTGCTCGACGGCGGCGGCCACCAGGGCCTGCACGTCGTCCTCCACGGTGACGTTGCACACCTGGGTGGCGGGGCGGTGGCCGGTCTCGTCGGCCAGCCGGTCGGCGGTCTCGCCGAGCCGGCGCTCGTGGAAGTCGGAGATGAGGACGGTGGCGCCCTCCTCGATGGCCTTGCGGGCCACCGCCGAGCCGATCCCGGTGCCGGCGGCGGCGGTGACCACCACGGTCTTGCCGGCGAGCAGGCCGTGGCCGGGCACGTAGGGCGGGGTGGGAGCGGGCACGGCGGTCACCTCGTGGCGATCTTGGGCTCGGGCGGCAGGCCGAGCGCCCGCTCGCCGATGATGTTGCGCTGGATCTGGTTCGACCCGGCGTAGATCGTGTCGGAGCGGGTGAACAGGAACAGGCGCTGGGCGGCGGTGAGCTCGTAGCCGTGGCCCGGCGCCACCGACGGGTCGGCCAGGGTGGCCTCGGCGCCGAGCACGTCCATGGCCAGCTCCCCGAGCGAGCGGTGCCAGTTGGCCCAGTAGAGCTTCGTGATCATGGTGGCCGGCGGCGGCAGGGCGCCCTCGGGGCCCGAGAGCACCCGCAGGGTGTTCCACCGCATGATCTCCAGCCCGGCGTGGGCGTCGGCCAGGCGCTGGCGGACCACCGGGTCGTCGATGCGGCCGTTGGCCCGGGCCACGGCGATCACGTCGTCGAGCTCGTTGCGGAAGGCCATCTGCTGGCCGAGCGTGGACGCGCCCCGCTCGAACGCCAGCGTGCCCATGGCCACCTTCCAGCCGTTGTTCACGCCACCCACGAGGTCGACGCCGAGGGCGCGGGCGTCGTCGAAGAAGACCTCGTTGAACTCGCTGGTGCCGGTGACCTGGCGGATGGGGCGGATCTCCACCCCGTCCTGGCGAAGGGGCACGAGGAAGTACGAGATCCCCCGGTGCTTGGGCACGGCATCGGGATCGGTGCGGGCCAGCACGAACGCCCAGTCGGACCAGTGGGCCAGCGAGGTCCACACCTTCTGGCCGGTGATGAGCCAGTCCTCGCCGTCGGGCACGGCGCGGGTGGCGATGTTGGCGAGGTCGGACCCCGCGTTCGGCTCGCTGTAGCCCTGGGCCCACAGCTCGGTGCCGGCCACGATGCCGGGCAGGAACCGGGCCTGCTGGTCCTCGTCGCCGAAGGCGATGATCGTGGGGCCCACCAGGCCCTCGCCGATGTGGCCGAGGCGGCCGGGGCCCCCGGCGCGGGCGTACTCCTCGAACCAGATCACCTGCTGGTGCAGCGACAGGCCCCGGCCGCCGTGCTCCTTCGGCCACCCCACGCAGGTCCAGCCGCTGGCGCCCAGGTGCTGCTCCCACTCGAAGCGCTCGTCGAAGAGGGCGTGCTCGTCGCCCGGGCCGCCACGCCCTCGCACGCCGGCGAAGCGCCCACCCAGCTCGGCGGTGAGCCACGCCCGGGCCTCGGAGCGGAAGGCTTCGTCCTCGTCGGAGAACCGCAGGTCCATCGGGCGAGCGTACCCGGGTCTGACGATCCGTCAGAAACCGCTCGGATCGCTCAGGTGGCGCGCCAGAAGACCCGAGCTCGGTCCAACCGGCGGGCGTCGTAGCCCTGCCACTTGGCGGCCGGGACGGCGTCCCGTCCCACCTCGTCGAACCCCTTGCGCACGAACAGGGCCGCCGCGGCGTCGGCCACGGTCACCGCGAACACCCCCTGCAGCCCGAGCGCCGCCGCCTGCTCCACCAGCCCCTCCACCAGCAGGCCGCCGGCCCCCGCACCGGAGAAGCGGCTCACCGTGTAGAGGCACGCCACCTCCCCCACCGCGTCGGCCGCGTAGGCCTCGGTCTCGAGGCTCACGATGCCGGCGAGGTGACCCGAGCCCACCACCCGGGCGCCGAGCCCGGTGACGGCGAGGCGGGCGACCTCCTGGCGGGTGCGCGGCCGCAGCACGCCGTCGGCGGTGCCCTGGCCCACCAGGCGCTCCACGGCGGGGAGGTCGTCCACCCGCAGGGGACCGAGCTCCACGTACCCGCCGCTGGTGAACAAGGTGCCGGCGCCGTCGAAGGTGAACAGCTCGCGGTCGAGGTCCTGCGGGCGGCACAGGTTGACGTTGGTGACGCCGCCGCCGAGCGCGGTGGCGATGGCATCGGTGACCGCCCCGCCCCGCCGGTCGCCCAACTGGGCGACCATGGCGTCGGCGTGGGTGGCCATGTCGGCGAAGCTGCGCGGCGGCAGGCCCCATCCGCCGTCGGGGTCGGTGACCACGAGCTTGAGCGCCCGGAGCGAGGCGCCGAGGTGGGCGCCCACGTGGGCCTCGGTGCCGGGCTCCACCTCCACCACCACGGCGCTGTGGTCGGTGATGGCGAGCCACAGGTCGGCCAGCCAGCCTCGATCGGGCTCGCCCGCCGGGTCGTGCAGCACCAGCGGCTCGGTGCCGAGCGCCCGCCCGAGGGCGACCGCCAGCGGTCCGCGGCCCCCGGTCTCCACCGACCCGCTCCCCACCACCGCCACGAGCCGGGCCCCGCCGTTGGCGAGCGACGCAGCCGCCCGGCCCACGGCCTCGGTGGTGGCCGCGTCGGGCGGGGCGAGCGACACCACCACCGTGGCCCCGGCGAACTCGTCCTCGTAGAACGATCGCTCCGCCGCCGGCACCGCGTGGTCGGGCGGCGGGGCCGCGGCCGGCGCGGCGTCGCCGGTGCCGTCGGAGTCGCTGACCACGGGTTCCTGCCTTCCACGGCCGTCGGCGGCCTCGTCGCAGGGTAGCCGTGGACCCCCTTCGCACCGGGTGCCGCCCTATAGGGTCGCCGGCATGCGCATTCGAGCAACGGTGTTGGCAGCGGCGACGGTGGCGGTGGTCCTGGTGGGCTGCGGCAGCGGCGAGTCCGACTCGACGGGGGCCGGCTCGCCCACCACCAAGCCGCTCGCCGCCGCGGTCGACCTGTCGAAGGCCGACTTCGAGGATCGCAGCACCGAGTCGGCGCCCGAGGTCGACGCCGTCGACAACCTGTTCAAGCCGCCGTACATCATCGTCAAGGCGGGCACCACGGTGACCTTCCGCAACGACGGACGGAACAACCACAACGTGTTCCCGGCGGTGGAGGGCACGTTCGACCCGCTCGAGACCGACGCCTTCGAACCGGGCACCGAATCCACGATCACCTTCGACGAGGCCGGCGACTACCCCTACTACTGCACCCTCCACGGCACCACCACCAAGGGCATGGTGGGCGCCATCCGCGTGGTCGAGTAGCGGCGCCGCCGGGGTCCGGGCTCACGGACCGGCGAAGAGAGCCTCCTCCTCGCGGTTCGACGCGAGGTCGCAGACGGTGTCGCGCTTGATGCACATGTCGATCTCGCGCTCGAGCCCCGCCGGGTCCCAGCCGTTCCAGAAGTCGCCGTGGGCGGAGTAGATGTTGCCCGAGGCCAGGGTGAGCTGGTGGCCCGTGCCCCAGATCGGGTACGTGATCGACATCGTGATCTGCGGGATGTGGGTCTCGAAGCCCTTCGGGCAGCGACCCCGGCTGTCGGAGTAGGTCACGTGCGACTTGTGGTCGGCGCTGTCGATGTCGTCGCCGTTCCAGCAGTCCTGGAACGTGAGCACGAGGTGCAGCGGTGCGCTCGCCGGGCAGTCCGGCGGATCGTCGCTGATGGTGGTGGAGGAGCCGCACGTCCAGCCGGTGGCCTCCCCCTCCTGGGGCGTGGTGGAGGTGAAGTCGCCGGCGATGAGTGCCAGTCCCTCGGGCATCGTGTGCACGTCGGCGGGGTCCACCCCGGGGGCGGCCCGGTAGTAGACGTTGGCCTCCACCGGCCGCACCGCCTTGCGGAAGTCGTACAGCGTCGGCTGCCAGTAGGCCGCCGTGTCCACCTTCTTGTTGCAGGTGGTGTCACCGGCCTGGAGTTCCGAGATCGTCGAGGACGCCTCGGTGATCGTGGAGCCGTAGAAGTCGTGCCGGTGCGACTCGCCCGGCTTGCCGGGGTGGACGATGGGGTCGTCGGGCGCCGAGTGGGTGTAGGTGCAGGTCACCACGAACTGACCCACGCGGCCCTGCGGGCCGGTGTGGCGGGTGGGCGAGGCGTCGGGGTCGGGCGGCGGGGCGTCGCCGGCGCCGACCCTCGTGGCCACCACCAGGCCCACCGCCACGAGGGCGGCGATCCCGACGAGGGCCACGAGGGTGCGGCGCAGGCGAGCGGTCACTAGGCCGCCGGCTTCTTCGGCACCTCGATGCCGTCGACGTCGGGCTTCTCCGGGCCCTCGAACTTCGCCGCCGGCTTGGTGAGCGCGTCGGGCATGGACTCCTGGTCCTCGGGCACCGGGGTCTTCGTGTAGGTGTCCTTCGGGGGCTTGGGGGCCTGCTCGGCGATCAGCGGCACCAGGTCGAGCGCACCCTTGGACCAGTCGCCGCTGCCGGTGCCCTCGCAGGGCGCCAGCGTCTCGATGTCCTCGGGGGCCGACGAGGTGAAGGTGTTGTCGCTGAAGCAGTTGCCCAGGCCCTCGACGGTGATGCCGTCGCCTTCGAGGGTGGCGCTGGCGAGGTCGGCCACGCCGGAGTCCTCCACCACGTTGCCCACGAACGAGTTGTCGAAGGGGTGCCAGAGCACGAGGCCGGGATCGGCGTCCTCGGCGGGGATCTCCTGGTCGCGGGTCTCGTCGCAGGGGGTGTCCCACTCGGACTTGTCGGGCGCCCGGTCGTTGGCGTCCTCCTCCGGGAACGGCACGGCGGCGATGCCGGTGCGGTCGTGCTTGAACACCAGGTTGCGCTCGACGACGTTGTCCACGCTGCCGGCCACGAGGATGCCGTTGCCCTGGGCGAGCAGCGCCACGTCGATGGCGGGGGCGTCGTTGTTGTTGTTGTCGTAGACGGTGTTGCCCACGATCGTGTTCCGCCGGCCCGGGTAGCACAGCTCGTAGGAGCCGGCGTTGGGCACGATGCCGGCCCGGTTGTACCGGAACGTCGAGTTGATGATGTAGAGGTCGCCGCCGGAGTTGGTGCCGGAGTAGCCGAGGCCGTTGTGCTCGGACACCACGTCGTCGATCACGGCGTCGCACTTGTAGCACTCGCCGATGTAGAAGCCGGCGTCGGGGCTGCCCGAACCGAGGCTGTGGTCGAACTGGCCGTGGTAGGCGTCGAACGCGTAGATGCCGTAGTCGCCGTTGCGGTAGGCGGTGAGGTACGAGCCGCGGTAGCGGTCCGACCCCGTCCAGTAGAAGCCGTTCGACAGGTAGTTGCGGGCGGTCATGTTCTCGACCACCACGCCATCGGTGTCGAGGATGCGCACGCCGTTCTCGAGCTTGAACCCGCCGTCGAGGATCACCTTGTTGCGATCGACGCCGCGCAGGGTGATGTCGGGCGTGGTGACGTCGACGGCCTCCTTGTAGGTGCCCTCATCGATCAGGATCAGGTCACCGGACTTCGCCGCGTCCACCGCCTCTTGGATGGTGCGGTGGTCCTGGGGGACCCGGATCGCCTCGAGGGACGACTCGTCGCCGCCCCCTGAGCCGGTGTCCTTGGCCCCGTCGCTGTCGCTCGAACCGCAGCCCACGGCGAGCGTGGCCACAGCGGTGAAGGCGAGGGCCGCGCTGAGGCGGCGCCACGTGGTCGTTCGCATTCGGAAACCCCCTTGGTGACGACGGTCTGTCGTCGAGAAGAACGCTCGTCGAATCCTGCCACAAGGGGCAGGACGGTCAGATCGGTCAGTACCGCAGGCCCGGCGCCTTGGTGAAGAACACGTCGGTGGCGAGCTGCTGGCCCAGCTTCTCGGCGTCCCAGCGCTTGCCCTTGTTGTTGATGGTGGGACCGTCGGCCCAGCCCTTCATCAAGATGATGTTCTCGGCCACGGCGCGGATGATCTGGCCGGTCACGTGCTGGGACTCGTCCGACGCCAGCCACGCCACGAGCGGCGACGACACCGACGGGTCCATGCGGTTCCACTCGCCCTCGGGCACGTCGTCGGCCTCGATCACCTCGGGGGCGCCGGGCATGGTGCCGGTGATGCGGGTGGCGGCGGCCGGGCCCACGCAGTTCACGGTGACGCCGAGCTTGTAGAGCTCGAGGCTGAGGGTCTGGGTCATGCCGGCGATGCCGGCCTTGGCCGTGGCGTAGTTGGTCTGGCCGAAGTTGCCCACGAGGCCGGCGCCGGAGGTGGTGTTGATCACGCGGCCGGTGAAGGCCTCGCCGGCCTTGTTGCGGTCGCGCCAGTGGCGGGCGGCCCAGTGGCAGGGCGCCCACGTGCCCTTGACGTGGACGTTGAGCACGGCGTCGAAGTCGGCCTCGCTCATGTTCCAGATGGCGCTGTCGCGGACGATGCCGGCGTTGTTCACCAGCACGTCGAGCTGGCCGAAGGTGTCGACGGCCTGGGCGATCATGCGCCCTGCGCCCTCGTAGTCGGCCACGTTCTCGTAGTTGGCCACGGCCTCGCCGCCGCGCGACGTGATGATGTCGACGGTGAGGTCGGCGTCCTTGCCGCTGCCCTCGCCCTTCACCGACACGCCGAGGTCGTTGACCACGACCTTGGCCCCGTGCTTGGCCAGCTCCAGGGCGTGGCCCCGGCCGATGCCGTGCCCCGCGCCGGTGACGATGGCGACCTTGCCGTCGAGCATGCCCATGGGTGTCCGTGCCTCCGCGTCCGTTTCTGACTGGTCGTCAGATCGTAGGAGAACACGTTCTCGCCGCCCACATCGGCGGACGGGCGAGGTCGATCGGCCACCCGGCCCCAACACTCCCCGAGGTGGCCGCAGTCGTGTGGCCTCTGCCCCGACAACTGCAGCCACCTCGCCGCAGCGGTCCGAATCGGTGGCCGATCTCGGCCCGGCCGCCCGTATCGTCGCCAGATGGCCGACCCCGACCCTGCGAGCGCACCGCGCACCGCCATCCCCCTCTCCACCACGCCGCCGCTGCGCGAGCTGTGGCGCTACGCCCGACCCCATCGCCCCCAGGTGGTGTTCGCCGCGCTGATGTCGCTGTTCAACAAGGCCTGCGACATCGCCCCCGAGCTGCTGATCGGCGCCGCGGTCGACGTCGTGGCCCGCGGCTCGGACTCGTTCGTGGCGTCGGTGTTCGGGATCGACGACCGATGGGACCAGCTCGTGGTGCTCGCCGTGGTCACGGTGGTGGTGTGGCTGCTCGAGAGCGCCAGCGAGTACGTGGCCATCCTGAACTGGCGCTACCTCGCCCAGACCGTGGAGCACGAGGCCCGGATGGACACCTACGGGCACGTGCAGCGCCTGGAGATGAGCTACTTCGAGGACCACACCTCGGGTGGCCTCATGGCTGTGCTCAACGACGACGTCAACCAGCTCGAGCGGTTCCTCGACCTGGGGCCGCACAAGCTGATCATCACCGCCGCCAACGTGGTGTTCGTGGGCGTGGTGTTCTTCGTCGTGTCGCCGCTGCTGGCGCTGCTCGCCTTCCTCCCCATCCCGGTGATCGTGGCCGGCTCGCTCGTGTACCAGACCCGCCTCGAGCCGCGGTACGCCAAGGTGCGGGCGGCGGCGGGCACCATCGGCGACACGCTCACCAACTCCATCGGCGGCATGGCCACGATCAAGGCGTTCAACGCCGAGGAGCGCGAGCGGGCCCGGGTCGACGCCGACAGCCGGGGCTACCGGGATGCCAACCGGGAGGCGATCCGCTACTCCACCGGCTTCAACCCGCTCATCCGCATGGCCGTGCTGGTGGGCTTCACCATGACGCTCCTGGTGGGCGGGCGGCTGGCGCTCGACGGCCAGATCGCCCTCGGCGTGTTCTCGATGCTCGTCTACATGACCCAGCGGCTGCTGTGGCCGCTCACCGCGCTGGGCGAGACGCTCGACCTGTACCAGCGGGCCATGGCATCGTGCCGACGCATCTTCGGGGTGCTCCAGGTGGAGCCCACGATCCTGCCCGGCACCGTCGACCTGGCCACGCCGGTCCGGGGCGCGGTGCGCTTCGAGGACGTGCGCTTCGCCTACGACGTCGGCCGCGACCACGTCCTTCACGGACTCGACATCGACGTCCCCGCCGGCGAGACCCACGCCATCGTGGGCGCCACCGGGTCGGGCAAGTCCACCGTGGTCAAGCTGCTGCTCCGGCTCTACGAGCCCACGTCGGGCCGCATCACGCTCGACGGCCAGCCCATCTCGGACCTCACCTTCACCTCGTTGCGCGGCGCCATGGGGTTCGTGGCCCAGGACGTGTTCCTCTTCCACGGCACGGTGCGGGAGAACCTCACCTACGGCCGTCCCGACGCCACCGACGAGGAGGTCCGCCGGGCCGCCGAGCTGGCCGAGGCCGCCACCTTCATCGAGGCGATGCCCCAGGGGTACGACACGCTCGTGGGCGAACGGGGCCAGAAGCTGTCGGGCGGCCAGCGCCAGCGCCTCACCATCGCCCGGGCCATCCTGCGCGACCCCGCGGTGCTGGTGCTCGACGAGGCCACCTCCGCCGTGGACAACGAGACCGAGGC
>JAHBSN010000158.1 GCA_019639095.1 Actinomycetota bacterium | reverse complement strand
CCCAGTTCGAGCGCTACGGCTCCGACGTGTGGACCCCCCTGCGGCGCGCCCCCACCCCGGTCAACCTGTTCCCCGGCCAGGAGCTGCCGGCGCACCTGCGGGCCATGGAGCGGGTGGCCGGTCGCATCGACGCCGACCTCGTGTGGGTGTCCAAGCCCCGGCTGCCCTCCTACCTGCTCGGCATCGACGCCAAGCTGGCCCGCAACCGGCCGCTGGTGCTCGACGTCGACGACCACGAGCTGGCCTTCTTCGGCGAGGACACGGGCCTCGGCATCGACGACCTGCTCGGCCAGCGCGGCCGCGACGACCTGACGTGGCCCTTCGAGCGGGACTGGACGCGCCTCTGCGACTCCTACATCGATGCCGCGGACCTCGTCACCACGTCGAACGTGGCGCTCCAGGACCGCTACGGCGGGCTGATCGTGCCCCACGCCCGGGACGAGCGGCGCTTCGACCCGGCGCGCTTCGATCGCGAGGCCACCCGGGCCCGCCTCGGGGTGCGGCCCGGCGAGCGGCTCCTGCTCTTCGGCGGCACCCCTCGCGCCCACAAGGGCGTGGTGGAGGTGCTCGAGGCGCTGGAGCGGCTGGGCGACGACCGGTACCGCGTCCTCATGTTCGGCACCCGCGAGTTCGACGAGCTCAAGCCCCGCATCGGCGACCTGGCCCGCTGGGCTCGCGTCCTGCCGGCCCAGCCCTTCGACGACCTCCCCGAGCTGGTGGACGCCGCCGACCTCGCGTGCGTGGTGCAGGACCCTGCGCACCCCGTCAGCCGCTACCAGATGCCCGCCAAGGTGTCCGACGCGCTGGCCATGGGGGTGCCCTGCCTCGTCACCCGCACCCCGCCGCTGGCGCCGCTGGCCGATGCCGGGGTGCTCCAGGTGCTGGAGGCGGGTGAGGAGCTGCACGAGCGCATCGCCCGGGTGTTCGACGACCCCGACGACGCCCGCGCCCGCGCCGGGCGGGGCCGGGAGCTGTTCCTGCAGGAGTACAGCTACGAGGCGGTGGCCGAGCGCCTGAGCCCCGTCTTCGAGGGGCTGCTGGCCGACCCGCCGCCGGTGTCGGCCCGCCAGCGGGAGCTGGCCGAGGCGCCGGGCCGGATCTGGAAGGGGTCCTACGACGGGCCCACCCGGCCGTCGGCCGGCGCCGCACCTGGTGACGGCCCGACCCGCGCGCCCAGGGCCGCCGGCCCCACCCGGCCGCCCCAGCGCCGGCCCCGCCACCTCGACCCCGACGCCCGCCCATTGGATCCCGGCGCCACCGTCGACGTGGCCATGTTCTGGAAGCAGAACGACTCCGGGATCTACGGGCGCCGCCAGGACATGGTGCTCCAGGAGCTGGCCCGGTCGCCGCGGGTGGGGACCATCGTCCACTTCGACAACCCGATCAGCCCCGAGGCCCTCCTCGAGAGCTACCGGGTCGGCCGGCGCCAGGCCGCCGACCAGCGCCGCCTCGTGGCCACCGAGAGCGTGGCGCGGGTGCTGCGCCGACGCGACGAGCCCGGCATCCACCGCCACACGTTCGTGTTCGGCGGTCACTACACGCGCCGCCTGGGCCGGCCGCACCGGGGTGCCTACATCTCCCACGTCCGGTCGGTGCTCGCCGGCCACGGCGTGGGCACCGGGCGGCGGCCGCTCGTGGTGTGGGCCTACCCGACCAACGACGACCTGCCCGGCCTCATCGACGCCATCGCCCCCGACCTGGTGGTGGCCGACGTCGTCGACGACAACCGCACCTGGTACCAGCCCGGCGACCCCCACCACGAGCGGGTGGAGCGCAACTACGAGGCGGTGCTGGCCCGTAGCGACGTCGTGATCGCCAACTGCGAGCCGGTGGCCGAGTCGATGGCGCGCTTCGCCTCGGACGTGCGGGTGGTGCCGAACGGGCTCGAGCTGCCGGGCCCCGCGCCCGTCGGCCCGCCGCCGGCCGCCGTGGCCGCCCTCGACCGCCCGCTGCTCGCCTACGTCGGCAACCTGTCGGATCGCATCGACCTGGAGCTGCTCGAGGCCGTGGCCCGGGCCCGGCCGCGCTGGAACCTGGCGCTGGTGGGCTCGGCCCACCGCGACCCCGCGGCCCTGGCCCTCGACCGGCTGCCCAACGTGCACGTGCTCGGCGTGATGCCGTACCGGCAGGTGCGCCAGCTGCTGGCCCACGTCGACGTCGCGATCATCCCCCACGTCGACAACGACATGACCCGCTCGATGAACCCGCTCAAGGCGTTCGTCTACGCCTCGGCCGGCGTGCCGGTGGTGTCCACGCCCGTGGCCAACCTGCCCGACTTCGGCGGGCTCATCACCGTGGCCGAGGGCGCCGACGGGTTCGTGGCCGCCATCGAGGCCCACCTTGCCGCCGGCCGCCCGCCGGTGGACCTCGACCTGCTGCGCCCCCACTCGTGGGAGCGCCGGGTGGCCCAGGTGTTCGAGATCGTCGACGAGGTGCTGGCCCGCCCGGCGGCCGGGGCGGACGCGGCCGAAGCGGGGGAGGCGGCCGAGGGTCAGCCGGGCGCCACCACGTAGACGTCGCAGTTGTGGCCGGGCTCGGTGGGCTCGTCCCACGGCTTGTGCCAGCGACCCTCGATGGCCTCGGTGAGCCGCAGCCCGGCGTCGGCGATGGTGGTGCGGATCAGGTGGTCCTGGTACGCCATCGACACGCCGGGCCGCTCCGGGAAGCGGGTGTGCACCCCGCCGCCGATCGGCACGAACGGCCGCCCGGCGTAGGTGGGCACCTCGTCGGGATCCCAGATGGCCATGAACGTGAGCAGCGCCGATCCGCCGGGGCGCAGCACGCGCGCCACCTCGGCCAGGTAGTTCGCCACCCCGGCCAGGTCGACGTGCATGAACACCTCGAAGGCGCACACCAGGTCGAAGGCGTGGTCGGGGTAGGGGAACCGCACGCTGGCGGCGGGCTGCTCGCCGTCGGGCCGGTAGCGGGCGCTGGCCACATCGAGCAGGTCGAAGCGGAAGCCGGGCAGGCGGGGCGCGTACTCGGCGTTGAGCCAGTCGATCGCCTCGGCGCTGATGTCGAAGCCCGTGTAGGACCCGCCGTCGAAGTAGGTGGCCAGCTCGTAGGCCAGCCGACCGAGGCCGCACCCGATCTCGAGCAGGTCGGTGGACGGGGCGAGGCCGACGTGCTCGAGCAGCCGGACCTGCTTGGCGCCGCGCTGGCCGCCGTCGTCGAGCCCGACGTCGTGCAGCGCCGGGTCGGGGAGGGGCAGCGTGCTCACGTCGTCATCCTCGCGCGATCTTCCCCGGGCTCGGCTCGGCTCAGCGCCGTCGCGGGTCGGCGCGGTGGCGGTGGGGGAAGGGCTGGTCGGGGACCGGTGCGCCGAGGAACGGGCACAGGCGCTCCCAGCCGTCGCCCGCGGCGATCTGGAGCACGAGGAGGTCGTGGCGGCCCTCGAAGTACGCGGCCACCCGCTCGTGGTGGGCGGCGAACTCGGCCCGCCAGGCGTCGGGCTCGATCTCCAGGAAGTCGCCCGCGTACTCGCCCCGAGCGGCCCGCTCCCGGTTGCGCTGAACGTGCTTGCGCCGGCTCTCCACCCAGTGCTCCACGGGGCGGGTGGTGAGCACGAACCGGCTGCCCGGGTACTGCTCGTCGAGCACGTCGAAGCGCTCGGAGAGGGCGAGGATGTCGGAGTAGGCATCGTGGTCGTCGATGCCGGCGAGCAGCGGGCGGCCGGCCTCCGCGTTGCCCTCCACCAGCTTGCGCACCGCCGGCCCGCCCCAGTGGAGGCTGCGGTAGCCGAGCACCTCGAGCGCCTCGTGCAGCGAGATGGTGCCGGTCTTGTTCAGCCCGATGCCGAACACCTTGGCGCGCGTCACGACACCCGCTTCAGGTAGCCGCCGGGGTTGAACGTGAGGCCGTGCTGCTCGCGGGTCTGGTCGGCCATGAAGTCGCCCCGCAGGTTCAGGATGCGGCGCACCGCCTCGAACGGGCCGGGCCCGTTGGCCGCCTCCACCGGCCGGCCGTTCAGGATCGTGTTCTCCATGACCACGTAGGAGCCCACCGGCACGAACGGCGCGTAGGCCTCGAACTCGGCGTGCATGCGCCGCTGGGCCCCCCGGGTGCCGAGGATCACCAGCCCTCGGGCGTCGGGGCCGGCGAGCCGGCGGACCTCGTCGACCACGTCGTCGTCGTGGGCCCGGCCGGCCACGTAGGCGATGCGCGGATGCTCGGGGCGGTCAGGCTCCGGTGGGCGGCTGTCGACCGAGATCACCCGGCCGTGGCCGAGCAGGTCGAGCAGCTCGGCGAGGAACAGGGCCCGGCCGCCGAAGCGGGTGCCGGTCTCGATCACCACGTCGGGCCGCACCTCGAACAGGAGGTCCTGGTAGGTGAGCAGGTCGGTGGGGGCGTTCCACGCCCGGGCGCCGTGCCAGGTGGTGGTGCGCCACGCCAGGCTGCGCCAGTAGGCGGCCACGAACGCGTCGCGCTGGTCGTCGGGGATCGGCACCGCCTTGCGGGCCGGGCCGTCGATCCCCTCGAGCAGGTCGTCGACGTCGAACGCGGCGCCGGTCATGCGCCGGGCCCGGGTGCGACGGGAGCTGTCGCCGTGGAACGACCCCACGTAGTGGATGGGCTTCTCGGGCCCGGTGTAGGGCCGGCCGCGCAGCTCGGCGTAGCGCTCGGCGTAGGAGAACACCCGCTGGCGCCGCTCCGCCGGGTCGGCCTGGTTGGTGGTGGTGCCGCCGTGGACCTGGTGGAACGAGCCCTCGCCCAGCACGCTCACGAGGGTGGTCTCGGGGCCGGCGGCCAGTCGCTCGTAGACATCGAGGTTGGTGAACCCGCCGCCAGCGGAGTGGAAGCCCTCGTCGAACCCGCCCACCTGCTCGAGCCGGGCGCGGGGCACCACCAGGCAGTTGCTCTCCCAGAGGCCGTCGAGCCAGTCGCGGTCGCCCTGGAAGTGCGCCACGTCGAAGAGGCCGTAGCCGTTGGAGGGCCACCCGACCTTGGCGAGCAGGGCGTCCTCGGTGGCCTGGTCGTACCCCGACCGCATCACCTCGCCCTGCTGGCCGGGGCCCAGGTACCACGGCTGCACGGCCACCACGGCGGGGGCGTAGGCGGCGAGCCCCACCATGGCCTGGCGCAGCACGCCGGGGGTCAGGAGGTGGGCGCCGTCCACCATGAGGGCCACGGCGTCGCCCACCGACGCGGCGATGCCGGCGTTGAGGGCGGTGGCGGGGGTGGGCGTGGCCGCGTCGCCGAGGTCGAGGTAGCGGAACTCGGGCCCGAAGCTCGCCACCAGCTCCGCGCCCAGGCGCTGGTCGGGGTGCGATCCGTTCTCGACGACGACGACCTCGTAGTCGAGGTCGTCGATGCCCTCCTGGTAGCGGCGCGAGAGCGAGTGCAGGGTCTTCGGGGCCTCGCGGGCCATGTCGTAGAAGACGACCACCACCGACAGCGCCTTGGGGCCCGTGGCCGCCGGCACGGCGAGCGGGGCCCGGGCGGCACCGGGGTCCACCGGGGTGGTGACGTTCGGCGACGGCTCGGTCGGCTCGGCCTTGCGCCACGTGGTGCCGGCCGGGCCGACCCGGTGGGCGGGTTCGGCGAGGCCGTGGGCTCGGCGGTAGGCCTCGACGGCGTCGAGCGGCTCGGCGCCGGCGCCCTCCACCACCACGTGGCCGCCCACCGAGAGCCGGGGCTCGAGGAGGTCGAGCACGGTGCGGGCCGCCGAGCCCAGGTCGGCGCCCAGGTGCAGGACGGCGACCTTGTCGACGGGGGCGTCGGGCAGGATGGCGGGCAGGTCGCCCTGGAGCAGGTGGGTGCGGTCGTCGAGGAGGCCGAAGCGGTCGAACCCGTCGCGGATGAGGTTGAGGTCGGGGCGGAGCTGGGCCAGGCCGTCCTCCTCGCGGAACGTGGTGCGGTCGTCGGCCGCGGCCCGCCACCGACCGGCGAGCCAGACGTCGCGGTCCTCGATCCGGTGGGCGGCGAGGTAGGCGCGCAGCAGGATGCCGGCGCCGCCCCGGCCCTCGGCGCAGCTCACGAGCTGGCCGGGCACGTGGTGGGAACGCACGTCGTCGAGGGCGGCGAGCAGGGCCTCCAGGCCCGGTCGGCCGGAAGGGGCGTAGGCGTAGCCCGTGGGCAGCGGCCCCTCCGGGGGCTGCTCGCCCGTGCGGCGCAGGTGGCGCAGCCGCTCGAACGCCTCCTGGTCGTGGCGCTGCGGGTCCCGCAGGCGAGGCAGCTCCACCGGCTTGGGGCGGGTGATGGCGTCGGCGAGGTGCGCGATCCGGACCTCGTTCTCCAGGTAGTGGTCGTCCACCAGCCCCCGGACCACGCTGTCGAGGTAGCGCTCGGCGAGGCCCTCGATGGTGGCCTCGTCCTGGAAGTAGATCCGGTGCTGGAAGATCATCGCCTCGATGCGCATGGCCTCGGCCAGCTCGAGGAGCAGGTCCTTGCCCTCGGGGCTCTCCAGGTGGTCGAGCAGGGCCGCCAGCTCGGGCTGGCGGGCCAGGCGGGACTCCTCCACCACGATCGCCAGGCCGAAGTAGATCGGCAGCACCACCTGGCGCAGCGGTTCGTCCCACTCGGCCACGAAGTCGTCCAGCGCCGTGCGCACGCCGTTGCGGGGGCCGCCCTCCCGCCTGGCGTTGGCCATGGTGGGGTTGAGCCCGCCCCGCCCCACCAGGCCCGGGTTGCCGGGCCGCATCCCCTCGTGGGCCCAGGGCTGGCGGAACTCGTCGGGGACGTTCGAGGGGTCGTAGTAGAGGTCCCGACGCCCGTAGGGCCAGCCGACGTCGTGCAGCACCAGCACCGGCAGCGCGGCACCGTGCTCGCGGGCCACCCGGCCGAGCAGGCGCAGTTCGTTGACCACCGTGTACCAGTTGTGGTCGCCGTCGACGAGGGCGGCGTCCATCGGGGGCAGGGTCCCCAGCACGTCGAGGCTGAGGGCCCGGTGGAACACGTACTGCTCGCCGAAGCGGGCCCGGTGGTCGTCGGGGTCGAACTCGGGGACCGGGTCGATCACGTGCAGCTCGGCGCCGGGCCCGAGCCGGTCGAGGATCAGCTTGGTCTGCTCGCCCCGGAGGGCGCCGATCTCCACGAGGCGCTGCACGCCCGCGGCCTCCAGGACCGGCGCCACCACCTTCTCCCAGAACGGGAACACCCGGTCACCCAACCCCTCGGCACGACTGCGGAACCGGCCCGGAACCTAGGCCATCCCGGTCCGTCCGGGCGTCGCCGCCGAAGGTGGCCGCAGTTGTCGCCGACTGGGCCCCACAGGTGCTGCCAGCTTGGGCTTGGTCGGACGATGTCGAGGAGGTGGCTGCAGTTGTGACCCGCTGGGCCGCACAGGTGCTGCCACCTCGAGGAAGGGGCGACCCGGGGGTGCGGGCGGGCGTACCCTGCTGGCGTGCAGCCGCCGCCCGAGCACGCCGACGTCGACGTCCTCCTCGCCGAGGCGGCCGCCGCAGCCGACGAGGGCCGGGCGCTCGCCGAGCTCGACCGGCTCAACGCCCTGCTCGACGCCGGCCGGCTCGCCCCCGATCCCCGCCTCGACCGGGCGCTCGTGGCCCTCCGCCACGCCGCGTTCGCCGAGCTCGACCGCCGACCGGGCCGCCCCACCTGGCCGCCCGCCTACGCCGACCCGTTCCCGCAGGAGCGCGGGATCCCGTCGGCCGCGCTCCACGCCCTGAGCGCCGCCGTGCTCGGCGGCGCCCTCACCCACCACGGGTGCCTGCGGGTCGATGGCCTGCTCGCTCCGGAGGAGGCCGAGGCGTTCCGTCGCCGCATCGACGACGCGTTCGCCGCCCGGGAGCAGGCCGAGGCCGACGGCGCGGCCGACCACGTCGGCCCGGCGTTCGTGCCCTTCGAGGTGGGTCGGGCCAAGGCCCAGGGGTTCGGTGCCGACGGCTACGTGCGGGCGGTGGACTCGCCCGGCGCCCTGCGCGAGCTGGCCGCCGCGTTCGCCCGCACGGGGGTCACGGCCGTGGTGGCCGAGTACCTGGGCGAGCGCCCGTCGATGATCGCCAACAAGTGGGTGCTGCGCCGGTCGCCCACGGGCAAGATCGGCACCGACTACCACCAGGACGGTGCGTTCCTGGGCGAGGGCATCCGCACCGTCGACTGCTGGATCTCGCTGTCGCACTGCGGCCCCGGCACCGGCCGCCCCGCCATCGACCTCGTGGCCCGGCGCTTCCCCGGCATCATCCCGAGCCCCGACGACGCCGCGTTCCCGTGGTCGCTCACCGAGGCGGCCGTGCGCGACGCCGCCCCCGACGCCCCGGTGCTGAGCCCCGTCTTCGCCCCCGGCGACGCGATCTTCTTCGACGAGCTCCTGCCGCACCGCACCACCGTGGGCCTCGACCTCACCACCCGCTACGCCATCGAGTCGTGGTTCGTGGCGCCGTCGACGTACCCCGCCCGCCACGAGCCCGTGGTGCTCTGACGTGTTCCCGTTCTGGAAGCCGGTGCTCGCGCCGGTGCTGGCCGCCGCCGAGGCGCGCCGGGTGGTGGAGATCGGTGCGCTGCGGGGCGACAACACCCGCGAGATCATCGAGGCGCTGGGGCCCGATGCGCTGCTGCACGTCATCGACCCCGTGCCCGGCTTCGACCCTGCCGAGCACGAGCGCGAGTTCGCCGGCCGGTACGTGTTCCACCAGGCGCTCAGCCTCGAGGTGCTGGCCGACCTGGAGCCGATGGACGCCGCGCTCATCGACGGCGACCACAACTGGTACACGGTGTTCCACGAGCTGCGGCTGATCACCGAGGGCGCCCGCCGCCACGGCGCCCCCCTGCCGCTGCTGGTGCTGCACGACGTCGGCTGGCCCTACGGGCGACGTGACCTCTACTACGACCCCGACACGATCCCCGCCGAGTTCCGCCAGCCGCATCGCCGGGCCGGGATGCGGCCCGGTCGATCGGAGCTGGCGGCCACCGGCGGCATGAGCGCCGGGCTCT
>JAHBSN010000157.1 GCA_019639095.1 Actinomycetota bacterium | reverse complement strand
GGGCCCGCGTGGCCCAGAGCCGCCAGGCCGCCGCCCACGACCACGATCACGACCACGATCACGACCACGACCACGACGAGGTGGTCGAGGAGACCGCGGTCGCCACGGAGGAGACCGCCGAGGCCCCCGAGGCCGAGGCGGCGCCCGAGACCGACGAGAAGGACGAAGACTGATGGGCCAGAAGGTCAACCCCTACGGCTTCCGCCTGGGCATCACCACCGACTGGAAGTCGCGCTGGTTCGCCGACCGCAAGGCGTACGGCGAGTACATCATCGAGGACTGGAAGATCCGGGACCTCCTGATGTCCACCCTTCCCCACGCGGCCATCAGCCGCGTCGAGGTCGAGCGCACCCGGGACCGCCTCCGCGTCGACGTGCACACCGCCCGTCCGGGCATCGTGATCGGCCGCCGCGGATCCGAGGCCGATCGCCTCCGCAGCCGCCTCACCGAGATCACCGGCAACAACAAGGTCCAGCTGAACATCCAGGAGATCAAGCAGCCCGAGCTCGACGCCGCGCTGATCGCCCAGGGCGTGGCCGACCAGCTCGCCGGCCGGGTGGCGTTCCGCCGGGCCATGAAGCGAGCCGTGCAGAACGCCCAGAAGGCCGGCGCCCTCGGCATCCGGGTCCAGTGCTCGGGCCGCCTCGGCGGCTCGGAGATGTCCCGCACCGAGTGGTACCGCGAGGGCCGGGTGCCGCTCCACACCCTGCGCGCCGACATCGACTACGGCTTCCGCGAGGCCAAGACCACCGCCGGCCGCATCGGCGTCAAGGTCTGGATCTACAAGGGCGACATCCTGCCCTACAAGGCCAGCGTGGAGGACAAGATCTCCCGTGAGGCCGCCATGGCCGTGGGCGAGACCTCCGGCGACAACGTGCCCGCCAAGGTGGTGTCGTCGTCGCGGCGCCGCAGCGAGGCCACCCCGGTCGACCCGGCCACGGTGGCGAGCGATTCGGCCGAGGAGGCCAAGCCGCTCCTGCAGGAGGCCGATCCCGAGATCGAGAAGCTCCTCGAGGAGGAGGAGGCCATCGAGCGCTCGGTGCGCGACCACCACGAGACCCCTCACTTCCGCCCCGGGGACGGTGACTGATCATGTTGATGCCACGGAAGGTCAAGCACCGCAAGCAGCACCGCGGCCGCCTCACCGGCGCTGCCAAGGGCGGCACCCGCGTCACCCAGGGCGAGTACGGGATCCAGGCCCTCGAGCCCGGTTGGGTCTCGGCCCGCCAGATCGAGGCCGCCCGTATCGCCATGACCCGCCACATCAAGCGTGGCGGCAAGGTCTGGATCAACGTCTTCCCCGACAAGCCCATCACCGAGAAGCCCGCCGAGACCCGCATGGGCTCGGGCAAGGGCAACCCGGAGCGCTGGGTGGCCGTGGTGAAGCCGGGCCGGGTGCTCTTCGAGCTCACCTACGCCGATCCGGTGATCGCCCGCGAGGCGATCGAGCGGGCCATCCAGAAGCTGCCCATCAAGGCCAAGTTCGTCACGCGGCAGGAGGGACTCTGATGGCCAAGGCCACCACCACCGCATCCGACCTCGACACCGCCTCCATCGTGGAGCGCCTCGCCGAGGAGAAGGACCGGCTCTTCAAGCTGCGGATCCAGAACGCCACCGGCACCCTGGAGAACACCGCCGGGCTCAAGAAGGCCCGCAAGGAGATCGCCCGCTACGAGACCGAGCTGCGGGCCCGCGAGATCGAGGCCGCCGAGGCCCTCGCCCAGGAGGAGAAGGCCTGATGGCCGAAGCAACCAACGCCGAGCCGCGCGAGAACGCCCGCAAGGTCCGCGAGGGCCTGGTCACGTCCAACGCCATGGACAAGACCGCGGTCGTCACCGTGTCCACCCGCAAGCCCCACCCGCGCTACCGCAAGACGATGGCCCGCACCACGCGCCTCTACGTCCACGACGAGGAGAACACCCTCAACGTGGGCGACCGGGTGAAGGTGGGCGAGACCCGTCCGCTGTCCAAGCTGAAGCGCTGGCGCATCCTGGAGATCCTGGAGCGTGCCAAGTGAGCCGCAGGCGAACCAGTGAGACGGCGATCCAGGATCATCGGGTCGCCGGTTCCATCGTGAGCGCACTCGTGGAGGTCGCCCGATGATCCAGCAGGAGACGCGGCTTCGAGTCGCAGACAACAGCGGGGCCAAGGAGGTGCTGTGCATCAAGGTGCTCGGCGGCTCCCGCCGGCGCTACGCCTCCATCGGTGACATCTTCATCGCCACCGTCAAGGACGCCATCCCCGGCGCCGGCGTCAAGAAGGGCGACGTCGTCCGGTGCGTGGTCGTGCGCACCAAGAAGGAGAAGCGGCGCCCCGACGGGTCCTACATCCGCTTCGACGAGAACGCCGCGGTGCTGATCAACGACCAGCAGCAGCCCCGTGGCACCCGCATCTTCGGCCCGGTGGGCCGCGAGCTGCGGGACCGGAAGTTCATGCGCATCGTGTCGCTGGCACCGGAGGTGTTGTGATGAGCGGCCTCAAGATCAAGAAGGGCGATCGCGTCCTGGTCCTGTCCGGCAAGGACAAGGGCAAGGAGGGCATCGTCGAGCGGGCCCTGCCCGCCGACGGCAAGGTCGTGGTGAAGGGCGTCAACACCGCCAAGCGCCACCAGAAGTCGCGCTCGGCCACCGAGGCCGGTGGCATCAAGGAGATCGACAAGCCGATCCCGGTGAGCAACGTCGCCGTGATCAGCCCCGGCGACGGCAAGCCCACGCGGGTGGGCTACAAGCTCGTCGACGGCAAGAAGGTGCGCATCTGCAAGCGCACGGGCGAGGAGATCAAGTGACCGACACCGCCACCACCCGCCAGGTCCCGCGCCTGAAGGCCAAGTACGACGCCGAGATCCGCGACCAGCTCAAGGAGTCGCTCGGGCTCGGCAACGTCATGGAGGTCCCCCGCCTCGAGAAGATCGTGGTCAACATGGGCGTCGGCGACGCCGTGGCCCAGGCCTCTCTCCTCGAGCACGCGGTGGCCGACCTCACCGTGATCACCGGCCAGAAGCCGCTGATCACCAAGGCCCGCAAGTCGATCGCCACCTTCAAGCTCCGCGAGGGCAACGCCATCGGCGCCAAGGTGACGCTGCGCAACGACCGCATGTGGGAGTTCCTCGATCGGCTGATCGCCCTGGCGATCCCCCGCATCCGGGACTTCCGCGGCCTGCCGGCCAACAGCTTCGACGGCCGGGGCAACTACACCTTCGGCGTCACCGAGCAGCTGATCTTCCCGGAGATCGACTACGACAAGATCGACCGCACCCGTGGCATGGACATCACCATCGTCACGACCGCCCGTACCAACGCCGAGGGCAAGGCCCTGCTCGATGCCTTCGGCTTCCCGTTCAAGCGCGAGGGACAGTCCTGATGGCCAAGAAGGCACTGATCAACAAGGCCAACAAGAAGCCGAAGTTCAAGGTCCGGGGCTACACCCGCTGCCAGAAGTGCGGCCGCCCGCACTCGGTGTACCGCAAGTTCAACCTCTGCCGCATCTGCCTCCGGGACATGGTCCACGCAGGCGAGATCCCCGGCGTGACCAAGGCGAGTTGGTGAACCCATGACCATGACCGATCCCATCGCCGACATGCTCACCCGCATCCGCAACGCGAACGTGGCCATGCATGACGAGGTCCGCATGCCGTCCTCCAAGAAGAAGGAGGCCCTCGCGGCCATCCTGAAGAAGGAGGGCTACATCGAGGACTACCGCGTCGCCGACAACGGCGACCGTCCGGGGAGTTCGCTCACCGTGACCATGAAGTACTCCCCCGAGCGGGCCCGGACCATCTCCGGCCTCCGCCGGGTGTCCAAGCCCGGACTCCGGGTCTACTCGGCCGCCAACGAGGTCCCCCGGGTCCTCGGCGGGCTGGGTGTCGCCGTCGTCTCGACCAGCCAGGGCCTCATGACCGACCGCGAGGCGCGCAAGCGCAACGTGGGCGGCGAGGTCCTGTGCTTCGTCTGGTAGGAGCGAAACGATGTCCCGAATCGGCAAAGCCCCCATCCCCGTGCCCGCCGGCGTCGACGTGACGGTCCAGGACCGCCACGTCACCGTCAAGGGCCCCAAGGGCACCCTCGAGCGCGACCTCCCCGGCACCATCACGGTGCGCCAGGACGGTGGCGAGCTGCTCGTGGAGCGCCCCGACGACCAGCGCCAGACCCGGGCCATGCACGGCCTGGTCCGCTCGCTCGTCAACAACATGGTCATCGGCGTCACCGACGGCTTCTCCAAGGAGCTCGAGATCATCGGCGTCGGCTACCGCGCCACCGCCAAGGGCGCCGACGCCCTCGACCTGGCCCTCGGCTTCAGCCACCCCGTCGTGGTCACGGCCCCGGCGGGCGTCACCTTCGAGGTGCCCGCCCCCAACCGGATCTCGGTGAAGGGCTCCGACAAGGAGCTCGTCGGCCAGGTGGCCGCCAACATCCGCAAGCTGCGCAAGCCCGAGCCCTACAAGGGCAAGGGCGTCCGCTACCTCGGCGAGCACGTCGTCCGCAAGGCCGGCAAGTCCGGGAAGTAAGCCACACGGGGGGCTCCGCCCCTCGTGGACCCCCCAAAGGGAACCCACACCATGTCTGATAGCGCGAAGAAGAACCGAGAAGCCCGGATCCGGCGCCACCGGCGCGTCCGCAAGAAGGTGAAGGGCACCGCCGAGCGCCCGCGCCTCGCCGTGTTCCGCTCGAACAAGCACATCACCGCCCAGGTCATCGACGACCGCGCCGGCCACACCCTGGCCGCCGCCTCCACCACCGAGCCCTCCTTCGAGGGCGGCGGCGGCAACGTCGAGGCCGCCGAGAAGATCGGTGAGCTGCTCGCCAGCCGCGCCACCGCCGCGGGCGTCACCACCGTCGTGTTCGATCGCGGCGGCAACCTGTACCACGGCCGCATCGCGGCGCTGGCCGATGCCGCCCGCAAGGGCGGACTGGAGTTCTGATGGCACTGAACAGCAACAACGACGTCCAGCTCCGCGAGTCGCGCGTCATCAACATCAACCGCGTGGCCAAGGTGGTCAAGGGCGGCCGACGGTTCTCCTTCACCGCCCTCGTGGTGATCGGCGACGGCGCCGGGCGTGTGGGCCTCGGCTACGGCAAGGCCAAGGAGGTGCCCCTCGCCATCCAGAAGGGCACCGAGGAGGCTCGCAAGAACCTCTTCTCGGTGGCCCTCGCCGGTTCCACCATCACCCACCCCACCATCGGCGTGATGGGCGCCGGGCGCGTCATGCTCAAGCCCGCCGCCCCCGGCACCGGTGTGATCGCCGGTGGCGCCGCCCGCGCCATCCTCGAGGAGGCCGGCATCCACGACGTGCTCTGCAAGTCGCTGGGCTCGGCCAACCACATCAACGTGGCCCGGGCCACCATCGCCGGCCTCCAGAGCCTGAAGCGGCCCGACGAGGTCGCCCGGCTGCGCGGCCTCTCGCCGGAGGAGTTCGTGCCCAAGGGCCTCCTCGACGCCTACAACGAGAGCCAGCGCGGCCCGCTGGTCGTGGAAGAGGTGAAGTGACCATGGCCGACCTCAAGGTCACCCAGACCCGGTCCACCATCGGCGCCAAGCCCAAGCAGCGCGGCACCATCCGCGCCCTCGGCCTGGGCCGCATCGGCCAGACCAACACGCTCCCCGACCGTCCGGAGATCCGGGGCATGCTCGCCCGCGTGCCCCACCTGGTCTCCGTCGAGACGGCCACCGAAAAGGACGACGCCTGATGAAGGTCCACGACCTCCAGCCCGCTGCGGGCTCGAACAAGGCCCGCCGCCGCGTCGGTCGCGGCATCGCCGGCAAGGGCGGCAAGACCGCCGGCCGGGGCACCAAGGGCCAGAAGGCCCGGGGCCAGGTCCCGGCCTCCTTCGAGGGCGGCCAGATGCCCCTGCACATGCGGGTGCCGAAGCTCAAGGGCTTCACCAACCCGTTCCGGGTGGAGTACCAGGGCCTCAACCTGGACTCGCTCGACGCCAGCGGCCTCGACGACATCTCGCCCGAGACGCTCTACGGCAAGGGCCTGGTGGGCAAGAAGGCGCTGGTCAAGGTCCTCGGCCGCGGGGAGATCACCCGCCCGGTCACGGTGCGGGCCCACGCCTTCTCCGCCTCGGCCGAAGCGGCCATCACCGCCGCAGGCGGTACCGTGGAACGTCTGCCCCTCCCGTGGGGCGAGCGCCGCCCGCCCGCCAAGGGCAACCAGTTCACCAACCGCTGACCCGCACGGCCCCGGCCGCCGCACAACCGTCTCCCAGGAGCGCGAGTGTCGACCCTCCGCAACGTCCTCAAGATCCCGGAGCTCCGGAACAAGCTGCTCTTCACGCTGTTCATGGTCGCGGTGTACCGGTTCGGGTCGCACGTGCCCGTCCCCGGCATCGACCTCGGGTCGATCCGTGACCTCGAGGCGCGGGCCGAGGAGGGGGGCGTGCTCAGCTTCCTCCAGGCCTTCTCGGGCGGTGCCATCACCCAGTTCGCGGTGTTCGCGCTCGGGATCATGCCCTACATCACGGCGTCGATCATCATGCAGATCCTCGCGGTGGTGATCCCCAAGCTCGAGCAGTGGCAGGAGCAGGGGGCCGTCGGCCAGCGCAAGATCACCCAGTGGACCCGCTACCTCGGCGTGGCCATCGCCCTGCTGCAGGGCACGGGCATCACCTACCTCTTCCACACCGGCGGCGGCGGGTTCGGCGCCCGCGGCGGCGTGGGCTTCGACCTCTTCGGCGAGAGCTACAACACCGGGCGCTTCGCCCTGGTGGTGCTCACCCTCACGGCCGGCTTCGCCCTGCTCATGTGGTTCGGCGAGGTCATCACCCAGCGCGGCGTGGGCAACGGCATGTCGATCCTCATCTTCGCCTCGGTGGTGAGCCGCCTCCCCGCCAACTTCGCCACCGTGAAGGCCGAGTCGGGCTTCACGGCCATGATCCTCATCGCGCTGATGTTCATCGCCCTGCTGGTGGCCATCGTGTTCGTGGAGCAGGGCGTGCGCCGCATCCCGGTGCAGTTCGCCAAGCGCCAGGTGGGTCGCAAGATGTACGGCGGCCAGAGCACCTACATCCCGCTCAAGGTCAACGGCGCCGGCGTGATCTCGATCATCTTCGCCAGCTCGGTGCTCTACCTGCCGGTGATCATCAGCCAGATCCTCCCGGTCAACAAGGCCGGCGAGCCCGAGAACTGGGCCTTCCACGTCCAGAAGTTCGTGAACGACCACCTGGTGCGGTCCACCTCGCCCCTGTACCTCACGTTCTACGGCCTGCTGATCGTGGCCTTCGCCTACTTCTACACGGCCATCCAGTTCGACCCGCACAAGCAGGCCGACCAGATCCGCAAGCAGGGCGGGTTCATCCCCGGCATCCGCCCCGGCTACCAGACCGAGCGGTACCTGGCCAAGATCCTCTCCCGCATCACCCTGCCGGGCGCCCTGTTCGTGGCGGGCATCGCCCTGATCCCGGCCTTCGTGATCGGCAAGTCCCTGGGCGACACCACCGGCGGCCAGCAGCTCGGCTTCTTCGGCATCTCGATCCTCATCGCCGTGGGCGTGGCGCTCGAGACGGTCAAGCAGATCGACGGGCAGCTCATGATGCGCAACTACGAGGGCTTCCTCGACACCAAGTCGAAGTCCGCCAAGAGCTCGTCGAAGTAGCGCCATGACCGCTGGCGTCCGTCTCGTGGTGCTCGGCCGGCAGGGTGCGGGCAAGGGGACCCAGGCCGTCCGCCTGGGCAAGCAGTTCGACGTGCCCCACATCTCCACCGGCGACATGCTCCGCGCCGCCGTGGCCGCCGGCACCGAGTTCGGCCTCCGGGCCAAGTCGGTGATGGACGCCGGCCAGCTGGTGTCCGACGAGATCATGGTCGGGGTGGTCGACGAACGGCTGCACGAGGTCGACGCCGTGGAGCGCGGCTACGTCCTCGACGGCTTCCCGCGCACCGAGGCCCAGGCGCTGGCCCTGGAGAAGATCACGTCGGAGCACCCGATCCACGTGGTGCTCAACCTCGAGGTGCCCGAGTCCGTGGTGCTCGAGCGCATCACCAAGCGTCGGGTGTGCACCACCTGCGGGCGGATCTACTCGGTCGATGCCCCGCCCGCCGATCCATGGCGGTGCGACCTCGACGGCGGCGAGGTGGTGCAGCGCGCCGACGACACCGAGGAGGCCGTGCGCAAGCGGCTCGACCTCTACGCCGCCGAGACCCTGCCGCTCGTGGGCTTCTACCGGGATCGTGGCGTGCTGTGCGAGGTCGACGGCCTCGGGTCCCCCGACGACGTCTTCGCCCGGCTGCTGGCCGCGGTCGAGGCCGTCCGCCAGAGCTGACGGGGCCACCGTGCTGTTCTCGCGAGCGGCGGCGGTGCGCACGCCCGAGCAGATCGCGGCGATGCGCCGCGCCGGGCGCGTGGTGGCCGAGATGCACCACGACATCCGCGAGGCCATCCGCCCCGGGGTGAGCACCGGCGAGCTCGACCGCATCGCCCGGGCGGTGCTGGCCCGTCGCGGCGCCACGTCGAACTTCCTGGGGTACGGCTCGCCCGGGTTCCCCGGGGTGATCTGCGCCTCGCCCAACTCGATGGTGGTCCACGGCATCCCGAGCGACCACGTCGTGCTGCACGAGGGCGACATCGTGTCGATCGACTGCGGCGCCGTGGTCGACGGCTGGCACGGCGATGCCGCCTTCACCGCACCCGTGGGCACCGTCGACGCCGAGGTCGCCCGCCTCATCGCCGTGGCCGAGGAGGCGCTCGAAGCCGCCATCGCCGCCATGGTGGCCGGCAACCGCCTGGGCGACATCGGCCACGCGGTGGAGACCACGGCGCACCGCGGGGGCATGGCGGTGGTGGAGGGCTACACCGGCCACGCCATCGGCCAGGCCATGCACGAGCCGCCCAACGTGCCCAACCAGGGCGAGCCCGGCACCGGCCCCAAGCTGCGGGTGGGCAACGTGTTCGCCGTGGAACCGATGCTGGTGCTGGGCGACCCCGACACCGACCTGCTCGACGACGACTGGAGCG
>JAHBSN010000156.1 GCA_019639095.1 Actinomycetota bacterium | reverse complement strand
GTCACGGGTCTGCTGGTCCTCGGGGCGGTGGGGTGCTCGTCCGACGGCGGCGGCGACGGTGCGTCGGCCGGCGGTCGCAGCACCACCACGGCGGCCGACGGCACCCCCACCGAGGCCAGCTCGAGCAGGGGCCAGGGCGGCGAGCTCAGCCTGCTCACCTACAACGTGGCCGGGCTGCCCGCCGAGATCTCGAAGGTGCACCCCGACGTCAACATCCCGCTCATCAGCCCGCTCCTCAACGACTACGACGTCGTCATCACCCAGGAGGACTTCGACTGGTGGAAGCCCGGCGGCCTGGCCGACGGGCTCGACTTCAACCAGTACCACGAGCGGCTCCGGGCCCAGGCCACCCACGAGTACCGCTCCGACGTGCACCCCGGCCCGGAGGCCGTGGACCTCGCCGCCGACCGCTACGACCTGCTCGAGCTGGGCGACGGCCTCGGCGTGCTGTCCCGCCTGCCGATCAGCGGCAACACCCGGGTGCCGTGGACCAAGTGCAACGGCGGCTTCGACGGCGGCGCCTCGGACTGCCTGGCCATGAAGGGCTTCTCGCTTACCACGCTCGAGCTGGCCGACGGCGTCACCGTCGACCTCTACGACCTGCACGGCGAGGCCGGCGGCGGGCCCGAGGACCAGGCCCTCCAGGTGGAGGACTTCGAGCAGCTGGCCGACTACATCGCCGAGCACAGCGAGGGTCGGCCCATCATCCTGGGCGGCGACACCAACCTCCACACCGACCCGCCCGGGGCCGACGCCCACGAGGACAGCGCCGACGGCGAGGACCTCGAGATCTGGCAGCGGTTCCTCGAGGCCACCGGCCTCACCGACAGCTGCGACGCCACCGACTGCGACGGCCCCGGCCGCATCGACAAGGTCGCGTTCCGCTCGGGCGACGGCGTGGAGCTCGAGGCCACCGCCCACCGCTTCCACGGCGACACCTTCGTCGACGCGAACGGCGAGGACCTGAGCGACCACGAGCCGCTGGAGGTCAGGTTCCGATGGAGTGCCACCTGATCCGACCACGGGTCGCGTGTCCGATCCGGCGGCGGTCGTGCCAGGCTGGTCGGCCATGAGCCAGCTCAGCGCCCCGCCGACGGAGCCCGCCGGCGGCGATCCCGCTCCCGCCCTGGAGCTGGCGCGGGACCTCTGCGCCACGGTGGGCGCGGCGGTGCGGGGCAAGGACGACGTCGTGCGGCTCTCGGTGGCGGCGCTGCTCGCCGGCGGCCACCTGCTGCTCGAGGACCTGCCCGGCACCGGCAAGACGCTCCTGGCCAAGAGCCTGGCCACCGCCATCGGCGGCCACTTCGGTCGGGTGCAGTGCACGCCCGACCTCCTCCCCAGCGACCTCACCGGCACGTCGGTCTACGTCCCCCGGGACAGCTCGTGGACCTTCCGGCCCGGTCCCGTGTTCGCCAACGTGGTGCTGGTCGACGAGATCAACCGGGCGTCGCCGCGCACGCAGGCCGCCCTGCTCGAACCCATGGAGGAGCACCAGGTCAGCGTCGACGGCGCCACCCACGCCCTCCCGTCGCCCTTCTTCTGCATCGCCACGCAGAACCCCTTCGGCCAGGTGGGCACCTTCCCGCTGCCCGAGAGCCAGCTCGACCGCTTCACCCTCGTGCTCACCGTGGGCCTGCCCGATCGCCACGCCGAGCGGGAGATCCTCACCGGCGAGGGCGGCACCGAGGTGTTCGACCGGCTGCGACCGGTGACCACCCCCGAGGCGGTGGCCGACGCCATCGACGCCGTCCGCCACGTCTACTGCGCCCCGGCGCTGGTGGAGTACGTGCTCGACCTGGTGGCGGCCACGCGATCGCACCCCGAGCTCACCGTGGGGGCCTCGCCCCGCGCCACGGTCAGCCTGCTCCACGTCGCCCGGGCCCACGCCGTGGTGGCCGGCCGGTCCCACGCCACCCCCGACGACGTGCAGGCCGTGGCCGCGGCGTCGTTCGCCCACCGCGTGAGCGTGGCCGGTGCCGTCGACACGGTGGCCGCCCGCCGGGTCATCGCGTCGATCCTCGCCGCCACCCCCGTCCCCCGGCCCTGAGCCGATGACCACGCCCGCCGCCGCTCGCCCCGCCGAGGCCCGGCGCGGGACGCGGCGCCAGGGCCGCTCGTCGCAGCGCTCGTCGCAACGGTCGATCGAGGGGGGCTACGACCGGGTCGGCGGCAGCCGCCTCACCGGCGTGGGCGCCATCCTCGTGGGGGTGGTGGTCGTGGGCGCGATGTCGCCGCCGGCCACCTCGGACCCGGGCCTCGCCGCCCTCGTGTGGGCGGTGTTCGTGGTGGTCCTGCTGGTGGGCGTGGCGGCGCCGCTCGTGCTGGTGCGCCGGATCCGCGTCACCGCCACCGCCCCGCGGGACGCGGTCGTGGGCGACCGCGTCCCCGTGGAGGTGGAGCTCGCCGGTCGCTGCGCCGGCTTCGAGATCCGCACCCTCGACCCCACCGGCCCCTGGACCCGCGCCGAGGCCCCGGCGTCGGGGGCCGTGGTCCACCTGGCCGACCGGCGCGGCCTCTTCCACGCCCTTCGCGTGGAGGTGCGGGTCACCGCGCCGCTCGGGATCCTCGCCGCCCACAAGGTGCACTGGATCGACCTGCCCCACGCCGTGGAGGTGGCCCCCCGCCCGCTGCCGATGCGGTGGTCGCCGCGGCCGGCACCCATCGAGGCTGGTGCCCACCATGTGACCCGCACCGACCCGTCGGGCGACCTCGTGCGCTCGGTCCGGCCCTACGTGAGCGGCGACCCGCCCCACCTCGTCCACTGGCCCACCACGGCCCGCATGGGCGAGCTCGTGGTGCGCGAGCTCGAGCCGCCGGCCCCGGTGGGCTCGGCGGTGGTGGTCGACCTGACCAACCTGGGCGCCCTCACCGAGCAGGCGGCGTCCTACGCGATGGGGGCGTGCCGGGCCGTGCTCGGGGCCGGCGGCGAGCTGGTCCTGTGCACGTGCGAGGCCGGCGGCCCCGTGAGCGAGCGCGTCCGGTACCCGATCGACGCCGCCCGCCGACTCGCCCGAGCGGTGCCCGGCCGGCCGGGCGAACCGCCCGACGGCTGGCCGGTGGCGCGCGTGGGAGCCGACCAGCGATGACCGCGCCCACCGACTCGACCCCGCGCCGGAGCACGCGCCACCCCGACCGGCGCGACGTCCAGCCGTGGCTGCTCGTGGCCCTGGTGGTGTCGGCCATGGTGGCGGCGGCCACGGCCGGCCTGGTCGTGGCGGCGCGCCACGGCGGCTCGACCCTGGTGGGCGGGCTCACCGGTGCCCTCGTGGCGGCGCTCGCCCTGGTCGGCCTGCCGTCGGTGTCGATCCGCCTCGTCGCCCGCCTGGTGGTGGTGGCCACCGGCGCCCTGCTGGTGCGCTTCGGCGTGCTGGCCGGCTCCCTGCTGTCCGACGGCCAGGCCGTGCTGGCCTGGGTGGTGGCGGTGGTCGCGGTCTTCGTGCTCACCGACCGGCTGAGCACCGACGTCGAGCCTCCGCTGCGCCCAGTGGGCCTGTCCCCACCGCCGCCGACCGACGCCGACCACGCCGACCGGGTCGCCCCCACGGGTCCCGGGCTCGCCGATCCCGGCCGGACCACCCGCGCCGTGCTCGGCGTCCTGGCGGTGGTGGCGCTGCTCGGCCTGCTGCTGACGCCGCTCGCCCGACCCCACGCCGGTCGGGCCACGGCGTCGGGCGACGGTCCCCGCATCGGCTCCAGCCAGCAGGCCACGTCGTCGCTGGCGTCGTCGGACCGCCTCGACATGACCCAGCGGCCCGAGCTCACCGAGGAGGTCATGTTCACCGTGGAGGGCGGGCCCCGCACGTTCTGGCGCGGCGAGACCTTCGATCGGTGGGACGGCCGGACGTGGACCCGCAGCGAGCCCCAGCGCTACGCCGTGGCGCCCGACGGCACCATCCTGCCCTCCGTCGACGACCTCGGGGTGAACGGCGACGACGAGTTCACCCAGCGCATCCGCATCGAGGCCGACTTCGCCGAGGTGCTCTACGCCGCGCCCAGCCCGGTGGTGGTGGACGCCGACCGGCCCCTCGCGCAGCGCTTCGACGGCACCGTCTCCACCGCCGGGCTCGCCATGGGGCGCGGCGCCACCTACACCGTCACCAGCCGCCGCCCGCTCCTCAGCACCGACCTGCTGCGCGAGGCCGGTCGGCAGCCGGTGCCCGAGGGCGTGCGGTCCCGCTACGCCACCGTGCCCACCGCCACGCCGCGGGTCCTGGCCGCCGCCCGTCGGGTGACCGAGGGGGTCACCGGTACCTACGACCAGATCCGCGCGCTGGAGCGGTGGATGGGGGCCCGCACCGAGTACTCCCTCGACGCGCCGCTGTCGCCCACCGGCGTCGACGTCGTCGACCACTTCCTGTTCGAGTCCCGCCAGGGCTGGTGCGAGCAGATCGCGTCGAGCCTGGTGGTGCTGGCTCGCGCCAACGGGATCCCTGCCCGGCTGGTGAGCGGCTTCGTGCCCGACGAGCGCGACGCGGTCACCGGCACGTTCGTGGTGCGGGCTCGCAACGCCCACGCCTGGGCCGAGGTCTGGTTCGCCGGCCTGGGCTGGGTGCCCTTCGACCCCACCGCCGACGTGCCCCTGGCCGGCGACGACGACTCGGGCGAGACCATCGGCGAGTGGCTGGCCCGCCACGCGGTGGTGCTCGCCATCGCCGCCGTGGTGGTGGGGCTGGCCGCGTGGGGCGCTCGCACGCTGTGGCGCCGGCTGCGTCGGCGGTCGGCCGAGCGCGCGCACGTGCGTGAGGTGTGGGCCGCCGGGCTCGACGCCCAGCTGGTGGCGCTGGGGGAGCGGGTGGGGCGGCCCCGGGCGCCGGGCGAGACCGCCACCGGGTACGCCGCCATCCTCGCCGACCGCTACGACGAGCCCTCCCTGGCGCACGTGGGCGTCGTGATCGACGACGGCCTGTATGCGCCCGACGCGCCCACCCCCGCCGACCGGGAGGCCGCCGCCGCCCTCATCGTCCGCCTCGCCGCCACCGACCCCCCACCCCCAGCGAATGTGCGGTACGGGAGCGACGTTCTCGCGTGATCCGCGCGTGAAGTTCGCCCGACGCCGGCGCTGACGCGACCGCCGACGTGGCCTGAGCGCCCGTGTCCGGCGGTGGCGAGCGTCGCCGGCGCCAGCGGTCAGCGGCCCTCGAACGTCGGGGCGCGGCGATTGCGGAACGCGTCGATGCCCTCGGCGAAGTCGCGGCTGGTCCACGCCCGCTCGAAGGCCGCGGCCACGACGGGATCGTGGCCCGGGGCCTGCTCGAGGCGGTTGAGCATCAGCTTGTGGCCGGCGATGGTGAGCGGGGCCAGCTTGGCGATGCCCGCGGCCCACTCCAGCGCCGTGGGGAGCGAACCCTCCCGGTTCACGAAGCCGATGCGGAGGGCGTCGGCGCCGGTGATCGTGTCGGCGGCCAGGAGCATCGCCCGAGCGGTGCTCGGCCCGGCCAGCGTGGCCACCCGCTGGACCGTCCAGTGGTTGACCATGAGGCCGAGCTTCGCCGCCGGGATGCCGAAGGTGGCGTCGGCCTCGGCCACGCGCAGGTCGCACGCCACCGCAAGCTGCGTGCCGGCGCCCAGCGCGGCGCCGCCGACGGCGGCGATGGTGGGGAACGACACGTCGCGCAGCCCGTCGAGCACCCCCTGGAGCAGCGACGCGAACGACGCGTCCTCCACGCCGGTGAGGTCGGCGCCGGCGCAGAAGTGGCCGTGAGCCCCGGTGAGGACGAGCACCCGGGTGGGCCGGGCGGCCGTCGCCCGGATGGCGGCGGTGAGCTGGGCGAGCGTGTCGTGGTCGACGGCGTTGCGGCGATCGGGCCGGTCCAGCGTGAGGACGGTGATGGCCTGGGCGTCGTCGATGATCTCGGTGTGCACGGTCACGGCGGCCGACCCTAGCGATCGTCGGTCCCCGCGAACTCCACGCGCGAGATCGGCGCGAACGCGGCTCTGGCACCGCACATTCGCTGGGGTGGGTCTGGGTCAGTAGTTGCCGGGGAGGAGGCGGGCGAAGTTCTCGAAGAACACGTAGAGCGTGACGAGGAAGACGGGCACGCCCAGCAGGTACGGGGTCCAGGTCAGCAGGCGCTGGGGCCGGCTCGGGCGACCGTCGCTGGCGGCCCGCACCCGGCGACGCAGGATCACCTGCACGAGCCAGGTGATGAGCCAGACCAGGGCGCACACCACGCCCCACAGGATCGCCGGCGTCTTCGACACGGCGGCGCCGCTCAGCCCGCCGTCGAGGCTGCCCGACGCCTCCGGTGTGGCGAACGGATCGCTGCTGCCCGCCTCCACCGCGGCCGTGCGGGCCTCGGCCTGCCCCTCGATCTCCGGCGCCGGGACCCCCACCAGCTTGGCGTGGGCGATGATCCGCTCCTTGAGCGAGTACTTGGGGTGGCAGGCGATGAGCGTCATGCGGTTGTCGCCCTGGTCCTCCAGGATCTCCACCGCATCGGGCTTCACGATCTCCAGGCCGGTCACCTCGTAGACGAACTCGCCCTGCACGGTGGTGGTGAGGATCTGGTCGCCGGGTTGGAGCTTGTCGATGTTGTGGAAGGGCTGGCCGTAGGTGGTGCGGTGGCCGGCGATGGCGACGTTGCCCTTCTGCCCCGGCAACGGGCTCGACGGGTAGTGGCCGGGCCCGCGGGCGAGCTGCGGGATGGTGATGCCCTCCACCACGGTGCGGGTGATCCCGATCCGGGGGATCTCGATCTTGGCCACCGGGTCGCCGATCTCGGGCAGGGGCAGCGCCGGAGCCTCGGCGGCGGGCACCACCCGAAGCGGGGTGGTCTGGCCGGGCACGGTGGTGGACGTGCTGGTGGTGGTCGATGTGGTGGTCGACGCCGCCACCTCGGCCAGGGTCTGGTCGAACTGGTCGCCGAGCTTCGCCTGCGACTTCGCCTCCTGCAGGCCGGTTCCCCACAGCTGGTACGCCACGAACAGCAGGATCAGCGTCCCGGCCGTCATCAGCGTCCGCCCGGTCCCACCGAGGATCTTGGCCAGCACGGTGGGCGAGCGTAGGTGACGGGGGTCGACGTTCCGTCGCGGGCCCGCGGGCGGGTTCGTCCCCGTGCCGGGGGCGCCGGTACCGTTGCTGGCGCCCATGGAGCCCGTCGTGAGTTTCCGCGGTGCGGTCTGCCTCCTCGGGCGCTTTCCCGCTCTGGCCGGCGTCACCCTCGACGTCGGCGCCGGCGAGATCGTGCTCCTGCAAGGTCCGAACGGCGCCGGGAAGACCACGGTCCTGCGCGCCTGTGCAGGCCTGGTGCCCGTGGTCGACGGACAGGCCACGGTGCTCGGCGTCGACCTGCGGACCGACCGGCGCGCCGTGCGCCACCGCGTGGGCCTGCTCGGCCACGCGAGCGGGCTCTACGAGGACCTCACGGTGGCCGACAACGTGCGCTTCTGGGGGCGCGCCGGGCGGGCCCGGCCGGGCGACGTCGATGCCGCCATGGCCCGCCTGGGCCTCGACGGCCGATTGGCCGACGTGGCGGTGGCCCGGCTCTCGGCCGGCCAGCGCCGCCGGGCCTCGCTGGCGGTGATGGTGGCCCGCCGGCCGGCCCTGTGGCTGCTCGACGAGCCCCACGCCGCCCTGGACCAGGAGGGTCGGGACCTCGTCGACGGGCTCATGGCCGACGCCGTGGCCGCCGGGGCCACCGTGCTGTTCGCGTCGCACGAGCTCGACCGGGCCACCGCCGTGGCCCACCGCACCGTCACCATCGCCGGCGGCACCGCCTCCGTCCCGGGGGTCGGCGCCCCGGCGGTCGCCGCCGCCCTGCCGCCGGCTCCGGAGCGGGTCCGGTGAACCGGACGCTGCTGCACGACGCCGGCCTGGTGCTCGCCAAGGACCTGCGCCTCGAGTGGCGCAGCCGGGTGATCGTGAGCCAGGTGGTGCCCTTCGCCGTGCTGGTGCTGGTGCTGTTCGCCTTCGCCCTCGACCCCGACCGGCGCATCCTCACCCAGGCCACGCCGGGCCTCTTCTGGCTCGCGGTCCTGTTCTCCACCCTCCTGGCCCTCCAGCGGGCCTTCGGCGTGGAGGCCGCCGACGGCGTGGGCGACGCGCTGCGCCTCTCGGGCCTCGACCCGGCGGGGATCTTCCTCGGCAAGGCCGCCGGCATCGCCGTGCACCTGCTGGCGCTCCAGGCGGTGCTCCTGGTGGGCGTCACCGTCTTCTACGGGTCGACCCCCGCCGGCCCGGTGCTGCTCGTGGCCACCTGCCTGGCGGCCACCGCGGGGCTGGCGGCCGTCGGTAGCCTCTACGGCGTGCTCTCCGCCGGCATGCGGGTGCGCGACACGCTGTTGCCGCTGCTCATGCTGCCGGTGGTGGCACCGGTGCTGATCGCCGCCACCGAGGCCTTCGCCGCCGCCTACGACCGAGCCTCGGGCGAGGGCTGGCGCTGGTTCGGCCTCCTGGCCGTTTTCGCACTGCTTTACCTCGCCATCGGGATCTTTGCCTTCGAACCCCTCCTGGAGGAATCGTGACCCCCGAACCCGCCGGTCCCGCCGTCGTGGACCAACGCCCCGGCACCGGTGCCGGGCTGCTGCGCGTCCACCCCGACGGCACCGCGTCGCGCGGGAGCCGGATCTTCGGGATCGTGCTGGCGGTGGCCACCCTGGCGTTCCTCGCCCTCGCCCTGTGGATCTCGCCGCCCGACAGCGGCCCCGACGCCTCCGAGAACGCCATGGGCGAGCTCGTGCGCATCATGTACGTGCACGTGCCCATGGCGATCGGCTGCTACCTCGCGTTCTTCGTGACCGCCCTCGCCAGCGCCGCCTACCTCTGGAAGCGCACGCCCGGCTGGGACCTCCTGGCCGCGGCGTCGGCCGAGGTGGGCGTGGTGTTCACCGCGCTCACGCTCCTCACCGGGTCGGTGTGGGGCCACATCGCCTGGGGCACGTGGTGGGAGTGGGACGCCCGCCTCACCAGCACGCTCCTGCTCTTCGTGCTCTACCTCGGCTACCTCGCCCTGCGCCGGGCGGTGATCGACCCCGAGGTGCGGGCCAAGCGGG
>JAHBSN010000155.1 GCA_019639095.1 Actinomycetota bacterium | reverse complement strand
AGCGGTCGCGCGAGGGAGGGGTCCGGCCCTCGTGGAGAGCCTGCGACGCACTCCGGGGCGGCATCTCGCCGCCGGCGCGGCGTCGGTGGCCGCGTACACCCTCGTCCTGATCTCGGTGCGACTTGCACCGGTCGGCTACGTGGCGATGCTGCGAGAGTCCTCCGTCGTGCTCGGCGGGGCGGCGGGGTGGCTGCTGTTGCACGAGCGACTCGGCCGGCGTCGACTCGTCGGGTCGGTGGTGATCCTCGCGGGCCTCGTGCTCCTCGTCCTCACGCGGTGACCCCCGCCCAAATCGTGAAGTAACCCGCCGGAAAGCGCGCACTCGGTCTGAGATTTCGGAAGTCAGACCCGGTGGTCGGTGGGGACGTAGGGAGCGTCGTGGGGGCGCATCAGACCCCGCGAGACCCAACTGCGGCCCTCGGCGTCGGCCCAGACCAACATCGGAGGCAGCACCACCAGCGCGGAGGCCAGCGCGACGGCGACGTTCATCGCGACGATGATCCCGAAGTCACGCAGCAGCGGCAGCGACGACGTGGCGATGACGGCCACGCCGGTCACCGCGGTCATGGCGGACACGATGAACGCCCGACCGGTGCGGGCGGCGGTGACGTCGGCCGCCGCCTGGGGACTCAGCCCGCGCGCGCGTTCCTCGATGAACCGCAACAGGATCAGCGAGGTGAACTCGGTGCACACCGCGATCACCAGCGGACCGCCCACCGCGGTCATCGGGCTGAGCTTGAGGCTGAAGGCGAAGGCCACCAGCGAGGCCATGCCCACGGCGATGAGCACGGGCACGAGCGACAGCAGCGACCGGACGAGGCTGCGCAGCCGCACGGTGAGGAAGGCGAAGACGAGGAAGATCGACAGGTAGGTGAGCTCCACCCGGTTCGACTCCAGGTTGCGCAGCAGCCCCACGCCCACCACGGCCAGGCCCGACGGCGTGGCCTGCACGCCCTCGGGCGGCTGGATGCCCGCCGGCGCCGGCTCCTTCAGCCGCACCTGCATCTCGTCGGTCATGACCGCCCGCTCCTCGAGGTTGGCGGGGCGCGTGACGAAGAGGATGTTGAGGGCGGACGGGTCCTCGGAGATCGTGAACTTCTGGATGTCGGGCGGGGCCGAGAGGTAGCTGGCCCGGATGAGGTCGCCCGACGGCACGAAGTTGTTCGCGCCCTCGATGTCGACCAGGTCGGCCAGCGGGCTGACGATCGACGACGCCACGAGGAGCAGGTCCGGGTAGCGCTCGATCGAGTCGTTGGTGAAGTCCTCGACCCACTGCACGGTCTCGTCGCTGAAGATCTCGTCGAGCGAATCGGCCTCCACGAAGATGCCGAGCTCGGACGAGGCGTCGGTGCGCTCCTCGAGCGTGGCCACGTCCTTGCGGTTCTGCGACTGCTGGTTGACCCACTGGACCGGGTCGGTCTGCAGGGTGAGCTTGCCCTCGGTGATGATGCCGCCGACGAAGATCACCAGGCTGGCGGCGATGAGGATCGGGGCGATCTTGGCGGGCAGCGAGCCGAGCCAGACCACCAGGCGACCCAGGGCCCCCTCGCGGAAGTCGCGCCCGGTGGTGGGCGAGCGGTACTCCCGGATGCCGAGGATGGCGAGGGGCCAGATGATCGACGACAGGCAGATCACGGCGATGCCGACGCAGAGGAGGAGGCCGAAGTCCCGGATCATCGGCACCTTGGCGAAGCGCAGCGCGGCGAAGGCGAAGATGGCGTCGAAGGTGACCACGAGCAGGGCCGGCCCGAGGTTTCGGGCGGTCTCCTGGATGGGATGGTCGGCGCGGTCGATCACCACCTCCTCCTCGACGCGCGCGTGCATCTGGATCGCGTAGTCGATGCCCACGCCGAGCATCACCGGCAGGCCGGCGATGGTGACGATCGACAGGGGGATGCCGAGGTAGCCGGCCAGGCCGAAGGCCCAGATCACGCCGATGATGATCACGAGCAGGGGCAGCAGCCGCCACCGCACGTGGAAGAACAGCAGCAGGATCACGACCATGATCGCGATGGCGATCGCGCCGAGCGACATGATGCCGCCCCGCAGGTAGTCGTTGATGTCCTTGAGCAGCACCGGGGCGCCGGTGACGAGCACGTCGCCGTCCTGGATCGTGCGGTCGGCCCACGCCTGCTTCACCGCGGTGGCCCCGGCGCCCTCCACCTCGATCGACGCGTTGCCCTTGAGGCGCACGATCATCTGGGCGTGGCGCTCGTCGAAGAACGACGACTTGAGCGGCTTGCGGATGTCGCCGTTGTTGTCGTGGAGCAGGACGTCGACCCACTCGGGGTTGGACAGCACCCGCTGGTCCGCCGTGGACGCGAGGAACGGGCCGAGGCGCTCGGCGGTCTCGGCGAAGTCGGCCTCGCGCGCCTTGGCGGCGGCCGATTCGGGCTTCTCGGCGGCGAGGGCGGCGTTGGTGGCGGTGGCGGCGATCGAGGACAGCGGCTCCCAGGCGTCGGCGTTGGTGGGGTCCTCGGGGGTGCGGGACAGGGAGTTGGCGCTGTACTGGAGGGTGTCGAGGGGGCTGACGACGGCGTAGACCTCGGGCGACTTCAGGATCTCGGCCTTGGCGTCCTCGATGGCCTTGGCGTTCTCGGGCGTGGCCAGCTCGGCCACGGAGTGGCCCTCGTCCATGGTGAACAGAACGAGCATGATCTGGCCGCCGAAGAGCTTCTGGTAGGCGACGTTGTCCTTGGCGACCTGGTCGTTCTTGTTGAGGTAGCTGTCCTGGCCCGTGGCGAACTCGAGCTTCGGGATGCCGAGGCCGAGCAGCAGCGTCATGGCCAGGCCCACGATGGAGACCAGCCCGGCCCGCTTGCCCAGCTGCACCGCGAGGTTTGACCAGAACTTCTTCACGCTGTCCTCCAACGTCCAGGGCGAGGGCCGGGCGGACCCTAACGCAAGTGTCCTCCCGGTGGCGAGTGGCACACGGCGTGGCGTGGGCCACGATCGTCGGGGTCCGGTGCGAGGTCGGGCACCGTAGGGTCGCCGCTGTGACCGGGGCCGTCCGCACCCTCCACGTGGTGGCCAAGTCCCACCTCGACCTGGGCTTCACCGGCCTCGCGGCCGAGGTCCGGTACCGCTACCTCGACGGCTACTTCCCGGCCGCGATGGCCACGGCCGAGGAGCTGCGGGCCGCGGGCGGGCCGGAGCGGCTCGTCTGGACCACCGGGTCGTGGATCCTGCAGCAGGCGCTCGACGCCGGGGTGCCGGGGCTGGCCGACGCGGTCGCCGCGGGGGACATCGCGTGGCACGCCCTGCCGCTCACCTTCCACACCGGGCTGCTCGACGCAGATCTCGTCCGCTCGGGCCTCGCGATCAGCCGGGCGCTCGACGCCCGCTTCGGCCGGACCACCACGGCCGCCAAGATGACCGACGTCCCGGGCCACACCCGGGCGCTGGTGCCGCTGCTGGCCGAGGCGGGCGTGACGTTCCTGCACCTGGGCGTGAACCCGGCCTGGCCGGTGCCGGAGGTGCCGCACGCGTTCCGGTGGCGCTCCCCCGACGGCGCCGAGGTGGCGGTGGCGTACCAGGCCGGTGGCTACGGGGGCGACGTGGTGGTGCCCGGCTGCCCCGATGGCCTCGCGTTCCTGCACGCCGGCGACAACCTCGGTCCGCCGTCGGCCGTCGACGTGGTGGCGGCCCACGCCGAGCTGGCCCGGCGGTACCCCGGGGCCGAGGTGCGCGGCTCCACCCTCGACGCGTTCGCCCGGGCCCTGGCGGCGACCGGCGCGGTGGCCGGCCTGCCGGTGGTGACCGCCGAGGTCGGCGACCCCTGGGTGTTCGGCGCCGGGAGCGACCCGTCGAAGGTGGCGGTGTACCGGGACCTGCTCCGGGCGCGGCGATCGGCTCCGCCCGCTGCGCAGGCGGAGGCCGACCGCAGCCTGCTCCTCGTGCCCGAGCACACCTGGGGGCTGGACCAGAAGGAGGCGCTGCCCGACGCCGTGCGCTGGGACCGTGCCGGGTTGGCCGAGCTGCGGGCCACTGCGGCGGGCCGGCGCTTCGAGTCGTCGTGGGTCGAGCAGCGGGCCTACGTCGACGAGGCGGCCCGAGCGCTCGGTCGGCCGACGGTGGCAGAGCGGGGGGCGGCGGTGGCCGCCGGCGTCGCCGCGTGGGCGGCCGACGCACCGGGCCGGTCGCCGGTGGGCGCCGGCTCGGCGCTCGACGTGGGCGGCTGGCGGCTGGCCCTCGGACCGGCCGGGGAGGCGGTCGGGCTGGTGGCGCCCGACGGCAGCGCGCCGGCCGACGCCGACCACCCGATGGGCCTGCTGCGGTACCAGTCGTTCGACGAGGCCGACTACGAGCGCTTCTACGCCGGCCTGTCGCCCACGCCGGAGGACGAGTGGTGGGCCCGCTGGGACAACACCAAGCCCGGCATCGACGCCGCCGGCGCCGTGTCGGACTGGTTCGTGCCCACGTTCGTGGGCGCCTGGCAGCGTGCGGCGGGCGACGAGGTGCTGGCGAGGGTGCGCTTCGAGGGCGTGGCCGCCGAGCGGTTGGGCGCTCCACCCGAGGCCTGGCTGCGGTGGGGGCCCGGCGTGGACGGCGCGCTCGACCTCGTGGTGGCCTGGGCCGACAAGCCGGCGAACCGGCTGCCCGAGGCGCTGTGGTGCTCGTTCGTGCCGGTGGTGGCCGAGCCCGAGCGATGGCGCTTCGACGTGCTCGGCCAGCCGGTGTCGCCGCTCGACGTGGTGCGCCGCGGCGGTCGGGCGTTGCACGCCGTGGGCGAGGGCATGGCGTACGACGGCCCCGACGGTCGCCTCGAGATCGCCACACCCGACGCTCCGCTCGTGGCGCCCGGCGAACCTCGCCTCCTCGACGCCGACCCGCCGGTGCCCGACCTGGCCGGCGGCCTCCACGTCCTGCTCCACGACAACTGCTGGGGCACCAACTTCCCCATGTGGTGGGAGGGTCCGGCCCGCTTCGCCTTCACGATCCGCTCGGCGGGTCCTCGTCCTTCTTGAGGAGCCCGTACCAAGCCCCGCAGAGGAGGGCGACTCCTCCGATCCCTCGGTACGTGCCGATCCAGGCGGACGGAAGGTGGCGAACGCCCGTGCGGACGAGCACCCGGAAGGCAAGCAGGGCGACGGTGGCGGCCACGGCGGCCCATCGCTCCCGCCTCGAGGCGGCCTGCCACCAGGCCGCAGGGGAGGGGACCGACCGTCGAATCCGCTGCTCGCGGGCTGTGCCCCGATTGGCAGCCACCGCCCGGCTGCCGACCTCCTCGGGGTTGTAGGCGGGCCAGACCACGCCGCCCTCCACCTCGACGCAGAGGGTGGCGTTGGGTCTCCACTCGCCCACGAGGACGCCGGGCACCCGTCCGCCCTGGCGGGGCGGCACCTGGTCCGGCGCCACCGCGAAGCGCAGCGGTCGGTGCTCGCCGCCCACCTCGGTGACGGTGGCCTCCACGCCGTCGTGGCGGCCGGTGACCACGTCGAGGTTCCACGCCGTGTCGGGTCGGGTGATCCACACCAGCTCCACGTCGTGCCGGGGGAAGGCCGACGGATCTTCGAGGTAGGCGAGGTGGAAGCGACGTTGGGCGTCGGGCCAGTGCTCCGGGTTCTCCACCGCCACGCCCGAACGGTAGGCGCCCTACCGCAGGGCGTAGACGACCTTGACCTGGACGGTGAGGTCCTGGCTGCCGGGGGCGATCGGCACCGACGAGCCGGCGGCGTCGGCGGCGGCGTAGGCGTCGGTGTAGGGGACCACCGGCGACGAGGCCACGTCGCTGATGGTGCGCACCGCGCCGAGCTCGGCGCCGGCGGCCTTCGCCATCTCCTCGGCCTGGGCGCGAGCCCGCTTCACGGCATCGATGCGGGCCTTGGTGAGCAGCTCGTCGGGATCGTCGAAGCCCAGCGAGATGCCCTGGATGCGGGCGTTGTTGCCGCCGATCCGAACGAGCGAGTCGAGCCGCTGGCCGGCCGTCTTCAGGTCCCGGAGGGTGACCCGGACCATGTTGGTGGCCTGGTAGCCGTCGATGTTGCCGTCGTCGTCGTAGCTCGGGCTGAGGTCCACCGACGTGGTGGCCACGTCCTCGTCGTCGATCCCGGCCTTCTTCAGGTCGTCGAGCAGGGCCTGGGTCTTCGCGTTGTTCTCGCTCAGCACGTCGGCCGCGGAGGGGCCGCGGTTGCTGATGCCGACGTTGGCCACGAGCTGGTCGGGTACGCCGGTGGCGGTGCCGGTGGCGCTGGCGGCGACCGAGCGCGACGGGGTCGACGGGCTCGACTCGGCCGAGGCGGCGGTGCCGCAGCCGGCCAGCGCCCCGAGGGCGAGGACGGCGGCGATGGTGCGGAGCTGGTGGCGACGGAGCTTCATGGGGGACCCCCTGGGGTGGTCGGCCTGCGGTGGCCGGTTCAGGAGGTGTGACGACGCCGCGCCCGGGCTGGTTCCCGCCGGGGGCGAGCAGCCTTCAGCCGACCACGAAGTTGACCATCTTCCCGGGGACCACGATCACCTTGCGGACCGTGGCGTCGGCCAGCAGGGCGGCCACCTTGTCGTCGGCTCGCGCCGCCGCCTCGAGGTCGTCCTTCGACGCGTCGGCTGCCACCGTGACTCGGCCGCGGACCTTGCCGTTGACCTGCACCGGCACCTCCACGGTGTCGTCGAGCAGCCAGGCCGGATCGGCCACGGGGTAGGGCTCGTAGGCGAGCGAGCCGGTGGCACCGAGGCGGGTCCAGAGCTCCTCGGCGATGTGGGGCGCCACGGGCGCGAGCAGCAGCACCAGCGGCTCGGCCAGGGCGCGGGGCACGCCGCCGTCGGGGTAGGTGAGGGTGAGGTGGTTGGTGAGCTCGGTGATGCGGGCGATCGACGTGTTGAAGCGGAGCGTCTCCATGCCCTCGCGGACCGAGGCGATGGTGCGGTGCAGGGCGCGGAGGCCCTCGTCGGTGGGCTCGCCCGAACCAACCCGGACCTCGCCGGTCTCCTCGTCGACGAACACCCGCCAGATGCGCTGCAGCAGGCGGTACATGCCCACCACCGCGGTGGTGTCCCACGGCCGGCCCTGGTCGAGCGGGCCGCTGAACATCTCGTAGAGGCGCAGGGTGTCGGCGCCGTAGCGCTCGCACATGTCGTCGGGCGCCACCGCGTTCTTCAGCGACTTGCCCATCTTCCCGAGCTCGCGCCGCACCTCCTGGTCGCCCAGGTAGTAGCGCCCGTCGCGCTCCACCACGTCGGCCGCCTCCACGTAGAAGCCGCGGTCGTCGAGGTAGGCGTAGGCCTGGATCATCCCCTGGTTGAACAGGCGGCGGAACGGCTCCTTGGACGACACGTGGCCCAGGTCGAACAGCACCTTCTGCCAGAAGCGGGCGTAGAGCAGGTGCAGCACCGCGTGCTCCACGCCGCCCACGTACAGGTCGGCGCCGCCGCAGTCCTCGGGCGAGCGCGGGCCCATCCAGTAGCGCTCCACCTCGGGGTCCACGAACGCGTCGGCGTTGGTGGGGTCGAGGTAGCGCAGCTCGTACCAGCACGAGCCGGCCCAGTTGGGCATCGTGTTGAGCTCGCGCCGGTAGGTGGCGGAGCCGTCGCCGAGGTCGATCTCCACGGTGGACCAACCCTCTACGCGGCCGAGTGGCGGCTCGGGCTCGGAGTCGGCGTCGTCGGAGGTCGTGGGGGAGAAGTCCTCCATGGGCGGCAGCACCAGCGGCAGCTCGGACTCGGGCAGGGCCCGCGGCTCGCCGTCGTCGCCGAACACGATCGGGAACGGCTCGCCCCAGTAGCGCTGCCGGCTGAAGAGCCAATCGCGCAGCTTGTACTGCACGGTGCCCTCGCCGAGGCCCTTGCCCTCCAGCCAGGCGATGATGGCCGCCTTGGCGTCGTCGACCGCCAGGCCGTCCAGGCTGACCTCGTCGTTGGCGGAGTTGATCGCCGTGCCGGCGCCCACGAACGCGGTCTCGCCGCGCTCGGAGCCGTCGGCCGGGGCGATCACGTCGACGACCGGCAGGTCGAACGCGGTGGCGAAGTCGAGGTCGCGCTGGTCGTGGGCGGGCACGGCCATGATCGCCCCGGTGCCGTAGCCCATGAGCACGTAGTCGGCCACCCAGATCGGGATCGACTCGCCGTTGACCGGGTTCGTGGCGTGGGTGCCGGTGAAGACGCCGGTCTTCTCCTTGGCGTCGGCCTGGCGGTCGAGCTCCGAGCGGCGGCCGGCGGCGGCCACGTAGTCGGCCACGGCGCTGGCCTGCTCGGGCGTGGTGAGCGCCCCCACCAGCGGGTGCTCGGGGGCCACCACCATGTAGGTGGCGCCGAAGAGCGTGTCGGGCCGGGTGGTGAACACCTCGAGGTCGCCCGCGGGCGTGGCGAAGCGGACCCGGGCGCCGGTGGAGCGCCCGATCCAGTTGCGCTGCTGGCTCTTGATGGCGTCGGACCAGTCGAGCAGGTCGAGGTCGTCGATCAGGCGGTCGGCGTAGGCGGTGATGCGCAGCATCCACTGCTTCATCGGGCGGCGGTAGACGGGGAAGTTGCCGCGCTCGGAGCGCCCGTCGGCGGTGACCTCCTCGTTCGACAGCACCGTGCCCAGGCCGGGACACCAGTTCACCGGCACCTCGGCCAGGTAGGCGAGGCGGTGGGCGTTGAGCACGGCTCGACGCCCGCTGGCATCGAGGGTGGCCCACGGCGTGTCCCCGGGGTTGGTGCCGGGAGCGGGCCGGCGGGTGCCGGCGTCGAGCTCGGCCTCCAGCTCGGCGATCGGGCGGGCGCGGTCGGCGTCGGCGTCGTACCAGGAGCCGAAGATCTGCAGGAAGATCCACTGGGTCCACCGGTAGAAGTCGACGTCGGTGGTGGACACGGCGCGGCGCGGGTCGTGGGCCAGGCCGAGGCGGCGCAGCTGGCGGCGCATGTTGGCGATGTTGCGCTCGGTGGTGACCCGGGGGTGGGTGTTGGTCTGGAGCGCGTACTGCTCGGCGGGCAGTCCGAACGCGTCGTAGCCCATGGTGTGGATCACGTTGTGGCCGGTCATCCGCAGGTAGCGGGCGTACACGTCGGTGCCGATGAACCCGAGCGGGTGGCCCACGTG
>JAHBSN010000154.1 GCA_019639095.1 Actinomycetota bacterium | reverse complement strand
GCGCCAGGCCGGTGACCGACGCCGCCGTCTGCAGCAGCGTGCGGGAGTGCTCGGTGAGGTGGCGCTCGAAGGGCCAGGCCACGCCGATGGCCGCCGACGCGTGGTCGTCGCCCGGTCGGACCACGGGCTGCCAGGCCACGGTGACGTCGCCGGCCGCCCGCCGGGTCACCGACTCGGGGTCGCCGCCCGCGCCCGTGGGGCCCAGCACCAGCTCGCACGCCCGCAGCGACGTGGCCAGCGGGCCGGCGTCCGACGACCGGATCGTGAAGCGCGCCCAGGCGGACTCCGCCTCGGGGTCGTGGTAGCCGGCGGAGCCCGCCACCCGGACCGACTCGCCCGCGGCCGCCACGAAGAGGCAGCGGGCGCGGAGGCCTTCGGACAGGGTCTCGGTGACGGCGACGGCGATCTCGGCTGCCGTGGTGGCCCCGGCCACCCGGCGCGACATGCGCAGCAGCAGCTGGGCCCGGCGACGGAGGGTGACGTCGTCGGTCACGTCCTCGAGGGTCATGCCCACGGCCACCACCTCGCCGCGCGACCGCACCGGGAAGTGGTTGACCCGCCAGGTGTGCTCGATGCCGGCGCGGGGGCGGTCGGCCTCGAGGACCGTGTCGAGGATGGGCACCTCCTGGTCGAACACCTCCTCGACCAGGGCTTCGGTGCGAGGCCCCGTGGCGGGGTGCAGCACCGACGGCAAGCCGCCCAGGAGCTCCTCTGGAGGGGTGGAGGTGAGATCGGCGTAGCGCTGGTTGACGCGCCGCAGCCGGCGGTCGCGGCCCAGGAGGGCGAACCCCACGGGCATCTGGTCGATCAGGGCGTCGGAGAGGCCGGCGGCGTCCGAGAGGCGTTCGCGGCCGCGATCCACCCGATCGACCAGCAGCCAGGTGGCGGCCATGGCCACGGCCAGCACGAGCAGGCCCCAGGCGCCGCGAGCATCCTGGATGGCGAAGGAGCGGTAGGGGGAGGTGAACGCCCACCAGATGACCACCATGGAGGTGGCGGCGCAGGCGGCGGCGGCCACCCGCCCGCGCAGCAGGCCCAGGGCGGCCACGGCCAGGACCAGCACCGAGGTCGGCCGGTACGAGTTGGGGTTGGTCGCCTCGCCGAGCACGGCCGCCGCCACCACCGGTGGGATGGCACCCAGCACGACGTCGACCCCGGTGGGCACGGCCCGCGGGCCCGAGGCCCGGCCTGCAGCGACCTCGGGCGAACCCGGTCCCGGCCGGGTGGCGCCCGCAGGAGCCGGCCGGTCGCCGGGACCGAGGAGGCGTCGCGCCTCGGCGGCCACCATCGCCAGCTCCGCGGGGTCGAGGGCACCGGGTGTCCGGCGGGCCACCACCACGATGCGCGCCACGGGGAGCGCCTCCTCCACCGCGACCGCGGCGGCCGCCTCGATGCCGTGCTGGCGCGAGTAGTGGAGCCAGCCGTCGGGCAGGTCGTCGTCGGAGGCCGAGCCGCCCTCGCCCACCAGCACCGGCGCGCCCGTGGCCGCCACCTCGGCGCACACGGTGCCCTTCAGCGGCACGGCCACCCCGAGCAGCAGCTCGAGCGCGGCCTGCCCGGCGGGATCGGGGTCGTGGACGGCCACCGGCGTGACCGTGTCGGTGGTGGCGTCGATGGCCACGAGGGCCACCACGGCGCCGTCGAGGCGATCGCTCAGAACCGCGCACGGGCCAGCTCCACCGGGCTCGTGGGGCGAGGGTGCCCGGCCACCCACCCGATCCGTCATCTCGATCAGCCTACGAGCGGGTCAGGGGCATCGAGCGCGCCGATGGCGGACGCGCTGCGCCACGCGCCCGCCCCGGGCGCGTGGCGCAGCAGCTGTGGCTAGCGGGAACGGAAGACCGAGTAGCCACCCGGTCCGACGAGCCCGCCGGCGACGATCAGCACGATGCCGAAGATGATCTGGCCCTGGAACAGCTGGACGATGCCGGCGATCACGAGGATCACGGCCAGGACGTACAGCAGCGTCGCGCTCATGGCGGCCCACTACCCGAGGGCTCGCACATCCAACCGCAGCCCAGCGGCTCACGCCGTCTCGGGGATCTCCTCCCACCACTGGCACCACCAGTCGGCGCCCACCAGGATGCGCAGCTTCTGGTGCCAGCAGTAGGAGATGTCGGCGGTGTTCTCGAGGTAGTAGAGGCAGTTGTCGCAGCGCTCGTCGCCCGACGGCGACCCCTTCAGGACGGCGTTGGAGGCCAGGTGGCGGAGCTCCATGGAGAGCTTCTCGTCGATCTCCTTGGGCTCGGGCGCGGGGATCTCGTAGTCGGACACGGGTGTTGGCCTCCGGTTCGGGGCGGATGGGACGTGGGCGTTGGCCCGACCGCCGCTTCCCGCCCGATGGCCGGGTCAAACGCCGATGGCGCAGAACGGCCTTCGGGGCGGCATCCTTCCCCGATGGCCGCGTCGGACACCGCCCCACCCCGAGCCCGCTCGGTGGCGTTCGCCCCGCTGCGGCACCGCAACTACGCCCTGGTGTGGGCGGCCGGGCTGATCTCCAACATCGGCACCTGGATGGAGACCGTGGCGGTGGGCGACCTCGTGGCCCGCTCCACCGGCGAGGCGGGCTGGACGGCGCTGGTGGCCGCCGCCGGCTTCCTGCCCATGGGCCTCCTGGGGCCGATCGGCGGCGCCGTGGCCGACCGGGTCGACCGCCGCCGCCTGCTGCTCGCCATGACCTCGGCCCAGATGGTCTGCGCCGGCCTCCTCACCGCGCTGTCGGCCACCCACCGGGCCACGCCTGCGGCGGTGGCCCTGGTGGTCTTCGCCGCCGGCTGCGTGGCCGGCGTGGGCTTCCCCGCCTACGCCGCGATGCTCCCCGACCTCGTGCCCGAGGACCAGCTGCTGGCGGCCATGTCGCTCAGCCAGGCGCAGTGGAACCTCGGCCGGGTGGTGGGTCCGGCCCTCGCCGGCGTGGCCATCGCCCTCGGCTCGTACACCGCCGCCTTCGCCCTGAACACCCTGTCGTTCGCGGCCATGCTCGGTGCCCTCCAGCTCCTGCGCCTCGAGCGGCGCCACCCGCCCACCGACGACGACGGGCTCTGGACCCGGATCGTGGTGGGGGCGCGCGCCGCCCGCGCCGAGCCGGGCGTGTGGTCGGCGATCCTGATGATCTCGGTGGTGGCGCTCACCGCGTCGCCGTTCATCGCCCTCATCCCCGCCATGGCCCGGGTGCGCTTCGACGGCGCGTCGAGCCTCACGTCGTGGTTCGTCACCGCCCAGGGCGTGGGCGCGGTGGCCGGGGCGCTGCTGCTTCCCGTGGTGGCGCAGCGGCTCGGCCGGTTCCGGACCCTCGAGCTGAGCCTCGTGCTGCTGCCGGGGGCGCTGGTGCTCTACGGCCTGGCGCCGAGCGCGGCGGCTGCCGGCCTCGCCCTCGTGGGCGTGGGCGCCACCTACATGTTCGTGTTCTCGGGGATCGGCACCGTGGTGCAGCTGCGGGCGCCCGCCGCCCTCCGCGCCCGGGTCCTCAGCTGCTACTTCCTCGCCCTCGGCGTCCTCTACCCGGTGGGCGCCACGATCCAGGGCCCGATCGCCGATCGCATCGGCCTGGGCCGCACCACCGTGCTGTCCGGGGTGGCGCTGCTCGCCGTGGTGGCGCTCCTGCGGGTGCTGCACCCCCAGCGCATCGCCGCCCTCGACGACCCGGCGCCGACCCCGGCCCCCGCCGAGGTCGCGCCGGCCTGAGCAGCCTGCAGGGTCAGGGCGCGGCCATGGCGCTGACGGAGGCCGGCACCGAGGCGTGGAGCTCGGCGCGCAGGTCGGCGGCCGGCGTCGGCGTGCCGTAGCCCAGGTGCACCGGGACCACGCCGGCCCAGGCATCGCCAGCGAGGTCGTCGGGCTCGTCGATCGGGTCGCCGGTGCGCACCTTGGCCGAGGCCTCGTCGATGGCGAGGGCCAGCACCCGGGTGGTGCGGACCTCCGTGTCGTGGTGGGCGCGCACCTCGGCGGGCCGGCCGGGAAGCACGTGGTCGACGATGGCGTCGAGCGCCGCGCGCTGCTCGTCGGGGTCCTCCACGCGGCGGGGCACGCCGAGCACCACGGCGGAGCGGTAGTTGAGGGAGTGGTGGAACGCCGAACGAGCCACCACCAGCCCGTCGACGATCGTGGCGGTGAAGCAGACCGTCTGGCTCGTGGCCGACCGCAGCATCCGGCTGGCCACCGACCCGTGGACGTACAGCACGTCGCCCACGCGGGCGTGGATGGTGGGGAGGGCGAAGGGGGTGCCGTCGTGGACGAACGCGAGGTGGCCCACGAGCGCTTCGTCGAGCACGCCGTGGACGGAGGCCGGGTCGTGGTGGCCGCGGGCGGGGAGCCGCTTGAGGGTGGTGCGGGCCGAGCCGAGCGATGTCGACGTGGCGGAATCTGTTATGGTACAGTCTGATGGCTGCATCAGCACAGAGTAGCGGCCGGCGGCCCCGCAGCGCACGGGAGTTCGCGGCCCAGGTGGAGGCCGACGTGGTCGCCGGAAGGCGGCGCCCGGGAGACCGGCTGCCCTCGGTGCGCGCCCTCGCCGCCGAGCTCCACCTCTCGCCCTCCACCGTGGCCGCCGCCCTCGCCGAGCTGCGCCGCCGCGGCGTGGTCGTCACCCGGGACCGCAGCGGGAGCGAGATCGCCGCGCCGGCCGACGCCTCGGGCACGATCCCCTACCTGCCCGAGGGCACGGTCGACCTGCTCCACGGCGGGCCCGACACCGAGCTCCTGCCCGACCTCGGCGCCGCCCTGGCCCGGGTGGCCCGACGGCTCGAGGCCGCGCCGCCGGCCGACGCGTACCAGGCCGATGCGATCCACCCCGACCTCGCCGCGTGGTGGCGCGAGCGGGCACCGCAGGGCGCGGCGGTCACCGTGGCCGGCGGCGCCATGGACGCTGTGGAGCGCACCCTCGCCGCCACCCTGCGCCACGGGGACCGGGTGGCGGTCGAGGACCCGGGCTACCCGCCCGTGCGACGGGCGCTGCGCGCCCTGGGCCTCGAGGCCCTGCCCGTGCCGGTGGACCCCGAGGGACCGTCGGTGGCCGGGCTCGAGGCCGCCCTGGCCGGCGGCGCGCGCGCCGCGATCGTCACCCCGCGGGCCCAGAACCCCACCGGCGCCGCCCTGTCCGAGGACCGCGCCGACGCCCTGCGAGCGGTGCTGGCGCGCCACGCCGACGTGGTGCTGGTGGAGGACGACCACCTCGGCCTGCTCGGCCACGACGTGCCCACCCTCGCCGGGGCGACCCGACGATGGGTGCTCGCCCGATCCGTGTCGAAGGCGCTCGGGCCCGACCTGCGCGTGGCGCTCGTGGCGGGCGACGACGACACCGTGGACGCGGTGGCCACCCGGCTGCGCGCCGGGCCGGGCTGGGTGAGCCACGTGCTGCAGGCCACCGTGGCGGACCTGCTCGTGGCGCCCGACACCGCGCCGGCCCTCGCCCGGGCGTGGCGCGCCTACGGCGAGCGCCGGGAGGCGCTGCTCGATGCGCTCGCGGCGCGGGGCGTGGCCGCCGAGGGGCCCACCGGGTTCAACGTGTGGGTGCCCGTGGCCGACGAGACCAGCACGTGCCTGGCCCTAGCCGACCGCGGCTGGGGCGTGGGGCCGGGAGGGCCGTTCCGGATCGCCACCGGGCCCGGCGTGCGGATCACCACCGCCCGCCTCCACCCGTCCGACGCCGAGCGCCTGGCCGACGACGTGGCCGCGGTGGTCGAGGGCACCGCCCGCCCTCGCTGAGGGCTACTCGGCCGGGGCGCGCTCGGCGATCGTGAGGCGGTGCAGCTCCCGCCGGTGGCCCTCGTAGCCGCCGGTGGCGGCGTGCAGCAGGCAGCGGTTGTCCCAGAGCACCACCATCCCCGGCTCCCAGCGGTGGCGCAGGACGTGCTCGGGGTGGGCGAGGTGCGCGAACAGCTCCCCCAGCAGGGCGTTGCCCTCGTCCTCGTCCATCCCGTCGACGCCGATCGTGTAGGCGAGGCTGCAGAACAGCGCCGGCCGGCCGGTCTCGGGGTGGATCCGCACCAGCGGGTGGAGCTGGGTGGCCAGGGCGTCGTCGGACGCCACGATCGCCATCGAGCGGCCGACGTCGCGGTCGCCGTAGAGCCCGGACCGCGCGTAGCCCCGGCGCGCCGAGTGGATGCCCAGCCGCCCGTCGACCCGCTCCCGCAGGTCGGCGGGGAGCGACGCCCACGCGCCGTACTGGTCGGCGAAGAGGGTGTCGCCGCCCACCGGTGGGACCTCGACGGCGTGGAGCATCGTGCCGGCCGGCGGCGAGGCCAGGAAGCTCCAGTCCGAGTGCCAGACGTCGGCGAACAGCGGCGCGGTCTCGTCGGCCTCACGGGTGAGCGCCACCACGTGCGGCTGGCCCGGGATGGCCCGGAAGTAGGGGTCCTCGCCGATCGGGCCGAACGCCCGGGCCGCCGCCTCGAGCTGCTCGAAGGTCAGGTCCTGCCCGGGGAACACCAGCACCTGGTGCCGCAGCCACGCGGCCCGGAGCTCGGCAGCCCGGTCGGGATCGATCGGCGATCCGAGGTCGACCCCGACCACGGTGGCGCCGAAGGGCCCGTCGCCCGGCTCGACCCGCAGCTGCCCCACGTCGCCTCCCCCGACCCGCTCAGCTCGGGACCGTTGAGGCCTGGGCGGCGGCCAGGAGCTCGTCGGCATCGGGCTGGAGGAGGAACCCACCGGCCACCGCGGCCTCCGTGGCCGTGCGCCACGCGTCCACGAACGCCTCGTGGGTCGGGTAGCGCTCGGCGAGCTGCTGGGCGGTCAGCGGCACGGTGCTGCCGAAGAGCCGGCAGAACCCCGAGCCCGAGTTGATCCCGGTGAGCGTGGCCACCGGCGCGTCGACGTGCGGCGAGCGGACCCCGCCGAGGGCGTTGCCGACCGCGTCGCGCTGGAGCACCACTGGCGAGGTGGAGGCCACGAGGAGCGGCGGCCCACTCGCGGGCGGGGTGCCGGTGCGGATCCACTCGTCGAGGCCGTGGAGGGCGGCCTGGAAGGTCCAGTGGTGCCCGCCGGCGTTGGGCGAGCTGGTGCAGTCCGACGGGGGCGGGTTCGGGTTGCGCATCAGCGAGAACATCTGGACCGCCCCGGCGCCGTCGCCCACGTCGGTGAACCCGACCCCGGCCATGTAGGTGTCGGCGTGCGCCGTCCCGGCGAGCTCCCACTCCCGGAACCGCGCCGTGTCGGGCTGGCGCACGGCCAGGTTGGAGCTGATCACGTCGCCCTCCGCCTGCACCACGAACACCGGCTCGTCGAGGTCGTCGCGGATGAGCGACGGCGACGGCGTGGACACCGACGGCAGCGGCGACTGCGACAGCGGGGCGCCCGAGCTGCCACGGCTGTGCACGAGGAAGCCGTCGTAGACGTGCACCAGGGGGTGGACGGCGTCGATGTAGGTGACCAGGCGGCTGGCCGACTGCGACTCGCCGGTGGCGATCAGGCGCTCGGGCACGAGCCCGCCCAGCACGGTCGGGTTGTCCCGGACGGCCCGACCGGCCCGGGTGAAGATGTCGTAGGAGTAGCTGTCGCCGGGGTGGACGAGCTTGGCGTAGCGGGTGGCGTCGGCCGCCTTCACCGCGTTGACGCCCACCACCTGCGCCGACACGCCCACCCACGCGGCGCCGCTGCGGACGATCTCGTTGTGCGCGTAGATCCAGTCGTTGCCGAGATCGAGGCCGGCCGTCACGTTCATCCACTCGACGACCACGGTGCCGTCGAACCGAGCCGGGTCCACGGGCCGGTGGACCACGATGCGCGTGACGAAGGTGGTGCCGCCCGTGCCGGGCGCGGGGGCGGCGCTCCAGCGACCATCGGCGGTCAGCGGCGCCGTGGCCTGGTAGGCGGTGGCGTCCTCCGCGCTGAGGAAGAACTCCTGCTGCTGGTAGCCCACCGACGCGAGCGGGATGATCCCCGCCAGGCTGGGCGTGCCGGCGATCGGCCCCTCGATGCACGACGTGAGCGCCAGCGCGCCCATGGCCAGCACGAGCAGCAGCCGTGCCGGGCGGATCGACCACGCAGACCTCGGGCCCATTCGCCCCTCCCCTGCCGGGCGGCCTCGGGCCGCGCTCCCCTGGAGGCCGTACCGTACCGGGATCAGCCGGCGCCGGCCTCGCCCACGGCCCGTTCGGGCAGCCGCCGGGTGAAGAGCAGCGAGGCGGCGGCCAGCAGGGCGAGCTCGGCGAGCGCGGCGTCGAGCCCGGCGATGCGGGCATCGCGGTTGTCGTCGACGACGGCGGCGGCCACGTCGTCGGGCACGTCCGCCTTCGCCAGGGCCTCCTCGAGGGCCACGTCGGACAGGAACGGCACGCCCGACGCCAGCTCCACGCTCGCCTGCTGCTTCAGGTCGGCCGGCACGGCCGGGTTGTCGGCGATCCCGGCGATGAGCGAGCTCGTGAGCACGGCGATGAGCACCGAGCCGGCGAAGGCGGTGCCGATGGAGGCGCCGAGGTTGGTGGCGGTGTTCTGCAACCCGCCCACCTCCCCGCTCTCAGAGGTGGGCACCGACGAGACCGTGACGGCGCCGAGCTGCGAGGCGAGGGCGCCCATGCCGAGGCCGAGCAGGACCATGGGCAGGGCCACCACCGATGCATCGGCGTCGATGTCGATCCCGCCGAGGAGCACGACGATCCCGGCGAGCATCAGGGCCAGCCCGACGCGCACCACCAGCCGGGGCGAGGCCTGCGGCCAGAGCCGGGGCACGCCGAGCGCGCCGGCGAGCAGGGCGACCGACAGCGGCATCACCCGCAGGCCGGTCTCCATGGCGGAGAGGGCGAGCACCACCGACAGGTAGAGCGGAACCACGAAGAACACGCCGGCCTGGAGGAGGAACTGGAACGCGAACATCACGAGCCCGCCGTTGAGCTGGCGGTTGGCGAACATCTCGGGCCGCACGAGCGGATCGCCGCCGGTGCGCACCAGGTGGTCCTCCCACGTGAAGAACAGCCAGACCACCACCAGCCCGGCCAGCAGGAGCCACAGCGTCGGCGAGGTCCCGGCCAGCTCGGTGCCGCCGGGCTTGGGCCGCACCCAGCCCCACTCGCTCGAGCGGAGCACGCCGAACACCGCCATGCCGAGGCCCAGCACCGACAGCACCGTGCCGACCAGGTCGATGCGGTGCCCGCCCTCCACCGGCACGTCCTCCACGCCCCGGGCGAG
>JAHBSN010000153.1 GCA_019639095.1 Actinomycetota bacterium | reverse complement strand
GCCGTGGGCGGGCCCGGCGCCCAGAACCACGACCTCACCGCCGCCCTGACCGGCACCGCCCCCTACGCGGTGGGCCTGATCATGCTGGTGGCGTTCGTGCTGCTGCTCGTGGTGTTCCGCAGCCTGCCCATCGCCCTGTTCTCGATCGCGCTCAACCTGGTGGGCGTGGCCGCCAGCTTCGGGTTCGCCACGCTCGTCTTCCAGCACGGCATCGGCGCCGGGCTGCTCGGCATCGAGCACCAGGGCTTCGTGGACGCCTGGGCCCCGCTGTTCTTCTTCGCCCTGCTGTTCGGCCTCTCGATGGACTACCAGCTGTTCCTGCTGGCGGCCATCAAGGAGCGCCGCGACGCCACCGGCGACGCGCAGCTCGCGGTCAGGGAGGGCATCGCCCGCACCGGTCGGCCCATCACCAACGCCGCCCTCATCATGATCGTGGTGTTCGTGGCCTTCGGCGTCACCGGGCCCATCCCGCCCACGGAGCTCGGCGTCACCCTCGCCCTGGCCGTGCTGCTCGACGCCACGGTGATCCGGATGATGCTCGTTCCGTCGATCCTCGGCCTGCTCGGCGAGCGGGCGTGGGCCATCCCGGGGTGGCTCGATCGGCGGCTGCCCCACATCTCCTTCGCCCACTGACGGGACCTTCGACGGCGGAGGGCGGGACGTTCGGCCCTGTTGGTCCGATACCCCCCTCCGTATCGTCGGAGGTGGCCCCCACCACGAGGAGGACCCCCGCCATGGGTCACGCCCACGATGTCATCGACGAGCTCCGAGGTCCCACCCGATCGCTCCGCCAGGCCTCGCCCGACGTGTGGGCCGGCTTCGGCCAGCTCCACCAGGCCGCGGTGGCCGACGGGGTCCTGCCGGCCAAGGTGAAGGAGCTGATGGCCCTGGTGGTGGCGGTGGTCAAGCAGTGCGACGGCTGCATCGCCTACCACGCCAAGGCGGCCGCCCTCCGGGGCGCCACGCGCGAGGAGGTGGCCGAGGCGCTCGGCGTGGCGCTGCTCATGGACGGCGGCACCGCCACCGTGTACGGCCCGAGGGCCTGGGCGGCGTTCGAGGAGTTCGCCCCGGCCGCGGAAGCGAGGAGCTGACGCCATGTCGCACCGCATCGTGATCCTGGGTGCCGGCACCGGCGGCACCCTCACCGCCAACCGGCTCCGCAAGGCGTACGGCTCCGACGAGGCCACCATCACCGTGGTCGACCAGGACGACCAGCACGTGTACCAGCCCGGGCTGCTCTTCGTGCCCTTCGGCCTCACCCACCCCGAGGACATCGTGCGCTCCCGGCAGCGCCAGCTCCACAAGGGCATCGACTACCGCCAGAGCCCCATCGACCACGTGGACCTCGAGGCCGACACCGTGCACCTCGCCGACGGGAGCACCCTCGGCTACGACGTGCTCGTGGTGGCCACGGGCGCCACCCTCGTGCCCGAGGAGACCGAGGGCCTCGCCGAGTGGCCGCCCAACGTGCACACCTTCTACACCGTGGACGGCGCCGCCCGGCTGGAGCAGGCCCTGGCCGAGCTCGACGGCGGTCGCGTCGTGGTCAACGTGGTCGACATGCCCATCAAGTGCCCCGTGGCGCCCCTGGAGTTCTGCTTCCTGGCCGACTGGTTCTTCACCGACCGCGGCATCCGGGATCGCATCCAGCTCACCTACGTCACCCCGCTCGACGCCGCCTTCACCAAGCCGGTGGCGGCGGCCACCCTGGGCGGGATGCTCGACGACCGCGGCATCGAGCTGGTGACCGAGTTCAACACCGGGGAGGTCGACGGTGCGGGCGGCAAGCTCGTGTCCTACGACGAGCGCGAGGTCCCCTTCGACCTGGCGGTGGTGATCCCGCTCCACGGCGGCCAGGCCTACGTCGGGCGCTCCGAGGGCCTCGGCGACGAGCTGGGCTTCGTGCCCACCGACCCGGCCACCCTGCAGTCGACGGTGAAGCCCAACGTGTTCGCCATCGGCGACGCCACCACCCTCCCGGCGTCCAAGGCCGGCTCGGTCACCCACTTCGAGGGCGACGTGCTCGTGGAGAACGTGCGGCGGTTCCTGGCCGGCCAGGACCTCGACGCCACCTACGACGGCCACGCCAACTGCTTCATCGAGACCGGCTTCGGCAAGGCCATGCTCATCGACTTCAACTACGACCAGGAGCCGGTGCCGGGCCACTTCCCCGCCGCCGTGGGCCTGCCGCTGCTGAAGGAGTCCCGGCTCAACCACCTCGGGAAGCTGATGTTCCAGTGGTTCTACTGGCACGCCCTGCTGCCCGGACGAGACATCCCCGGCGTCGGCTCGCACATGCCCGAGGCCGGCAAGACGACCACCCCCTCCTGAGGAGGCACCATGCCCACCAAGACCGTGACCGGCGTCGAGGTCGACGTCACCGACGACGGCTTCTTCACGAACCCCGACCAGTGGACCGAGGCCATGGCCCCGGAGCTGGCCGCCGACGAGGGGATCGAGCCCCTCACCGACCAGCACTGGCAGGTGCTGCGCTTCATGCGCAGCGAGTACGCCGAGAAGGGCACCGGCCCCACGGTCCGGGTGCTCGGCAAGACCTCGGGCGTGACCGTGAAGGAGCTCTACCAGCTCTTCCCCAAGGGCCCGGCCAAGATCGCCGCCCGCATCGCCGGCATCCCCAAGCCGCGCGGCTGCATCTGAACCGACCCCGCCCCACCCCGAAAGGAACGCCACCATGTCCGACGAGCCCATCGAGAAGGTCTCGATCATCGTGTCCAAGGGATCCCTCGACGGGATCTACCCGGCCCTGATCATGGCCAACGGCGCCCGCGCCGAGGGCATCGAGGCCAACCTGTTCTTCACCTTCTTCGGCCTCGACGCCATCCACAAGAAGCGCCACGAGCACATCAAGGTGGCCACCGTCGGCAACCCCGGCCTGCACGTGGCCACGTGGCTCGGGGGCCTCCCCGGCATGAGCGCCGTGATGACCCACGTCATGGAGAAGCAGATCGCCGAGCTCGACATCCCGTCGATCCCCGAGTTCGTCGAGATGATCGCCGACACCGGCGCCGGCATGTACGCCTGCAAGGCGTCGGTCGACCTGTTCAAGATGGACAAGGACGACTTCATCGACCAGGTCGAGGACATCATCACCGTGGGCGAGTTCTACGAGAAGGCCGCCGGCGGGCAGATCATCTTCACCTGACCCGTCACCGTCGGCCGGGCCCCCGCGGGTCGGCCGGCACGCGCTCGAGCAGCGCCGCCACCCGGGGGTGCCGGTCTCCGTCGAGGACCGCGGCGAGCGGTCCCGAGGCCACCAGACGGCCGTGGTCGAGCACCGAGACGGTGTCGGCCACGGTCCAGGCCAGGTCGAGCTCGTGGGTGATGAGCACCACGGCGAGGCCGAGGTCCCGGCGCAGCTCGTCCACCAGGTCGAGCACGGCCCGCTTCACGGGCGGGTCGAGCGACGCCGTCGGCTCGTCGAGCACCAGCAGGCGCGGCTCCACGAGGAGGGCTCGGGCCAGCGCGGCGCGAGCCAGCTCGCCCCCGCTCAGCTCCTGCGGCCGACGGCCCAGCGCCTCGGCCCCCAGGCCCACCCGGGCGAGCATCCCTGCGCTCCGGTCGGTGCGCTCGGCGCGGGAGGCGCCGATGCCGTGCACCCGCTGCACCTGGTCCAGCGCCGCCCCCAGCCGGCGGCGGCGGTTGAAGGCCGACCGGGGGTGCTGGCCCACCAGCGCGATGCGGCGCCGGTCCCCCCGGGAGCGCGCCGCCGACAGCTCCACCCCGTCGAGGCGCACCACCCCGGCGGTGGGGGCCAGCGCGCCCGCCACCACCCGGGCGAGCGTGGTCTTGCCCGAGCCCGACTCGCCCACCACCGCCGCCAGCTCGCCCGGGGCCACCGCCAGGCTCACGTCGTCGACGGCGCGCACCACCACCGCCGACGGCGGGCCCGACCGACCGGGCGCTCGGCCGTGGTAGCGGTACAGGTGATCGAGCTCGAGCACCGGCGGGCCGCCGGCGGGGGAGGTCCGGGCGGGCGCCCACGCCCGTCGCCTGGTGGGGAGGGCGTCCACCAGCCGACGCGTCACCTCGTGGCGCGGCGCCTCGAAGAGCTCGAGTGGCGACCCCACCTCCACCAGGCGTCCGGCGTCCATCACCCCGACCCGATCGCACACCTGGGCCACCACGGCGAGGTCGTGGGACACGAACAGCATCGCCGAGCCCGTGCGGCGACGGGCCTCGGCGAGCACGTCGAGGACGGAGGCCGCCACGGTGGGGTCGAGCGTGCTGGTGGGCTCGTCGGCGAGGAGCAGGGCCGGCGACGAGCCGAGCGTGGCGATGGCGATCACGAGGCGCTGGAGCTGGCCGCCCGAGAACGACGACGGCAGGTCGCGCGGGCGGGCCACCACCGACTCGAGCCCGAGCGCGCGCAGGTCGGCGGCGTGGCGGTCCACCGCGTGGGGGCCGAGGTACCAGTCGAGCTGGCGCCCCACCGCCACGATCGGGGTGAGGGCCGACCGCGGGTGCTGGGGCACGAGCGCGATCCGCCGACCCCGCACCCGCCGCCACCCGCGGTCGTCGAGCCCCAGCAGGGACCGCCCCTCGAGCTCGAGCCGGCGCGCCGACACCGATGCCGTCTTCCCGAGGAGGCCGAGCAGCGCCCCGCAGGTCGACGACTTGCCGCACCCGGACGGGCCGACGAGTCCGAACACCTCGCCCCGCCCCAGCTCGAACCCCACGTCGGAGGCGGCCGCCACCGCCCCCGCCCCGTGGCCGTAGCGCACCTGGAGCCCGTCGACCACGAGCACCGGCGGGTCGATCGCGGTCGAGGGCATGCTCACGACGAGGTGAACCGGAGCTCGTGCGGGGCCAGGCGGCTGATCCGCAGCTGCTCGGGGTCGAGCGGGGTCAGCTCGCGGCGCTGGGCGAACGCCGCCCGCGGGTACACCGGCGGGAACATCACCGCCTCCTCGGCCAGGCGGGCCGACACCTGCCGGAGCAGTCCGGCGCGCTCGTCGTCGTGGTCGGTCTCCCACACCCGGTCCAGCCACCCGTCGAGCTCCGGATCGACGTAGCCGCACGAGAGCAGGTTGCGGGAGTGGGCGGGGGCGAGGGTGAGGTAGTTCGCCGGGCCCGACGTGAAGCCGCTCTGGAACGTGTTCATCAGCAGCTCGTACTCGTTGGCCAGCCACGCCGAGGACCACGGCCCGCCGGCGAGCTGCTCGATCTCCACGTCGAGCCCCACCGTCGCCCACCCGGCGGCGAGCACCGACGCGATCTCCTTGCCGAGCTGGCTGGTGCCCACGGTGATGCGAAACCCGCGGCGCTCGGTGGTGGCCTGCTCGAGCTCGGCGCGCGCCGCGTCGAGGTCTGGCTCGGCGTCGTACACGGCGAGGTCGGGGTCCCAGCCCCGCTCGGCCGGGCCGATGGGCCCCTGGCCGATGGTGGCGTGGCCCCCGAAGACGCGGTCGCGCACCCCGGCCCGGTCCATCGAGAGGGCCACGGCCCGCCGGAAGTGCGCGTCGGAGAAGGGCTCGGCCAGCAGGTTCACGTACGTGAGCACGTCGAGCGGGCTGTCGGCCAGCACCAGCGCCAGGTCGTCGTCGCCCTCCACGGCTCGGAGGTTCTGGTACGGCACGGAGGTGATCAGGTCGACCTTGCCCTGGCGCAGGCTCACCAGGCGGGTGGCGCCGTCGGTGAAGACGGTGAACTCGATGCCCTCGAACGCGCCCGGCTCGCCGTGGTACTCGGGGTGGCGGACGAGCGTGAAGCTCTGACCGGGGGTGAACCGCTCGAGCCGGTAGGGCCCGGTGCCCACGATCGCGTCTCGGCGGTCCACGGCATCGCGGTGGGTGATGGGCAGGTTCGTCAGGTGCGACCGCAGCAGCCCATAGGGGCGGACCAGGCCGATCGCCACCGTGCGGTCGTCGAGGGCCTCGAAGGTCTGCACGTAGTCGAGCAGGTAGGTGATCCACTCGCTCCCCGACGACAGGTCGAGGATGTGGTCCAGGCTGGCCACCACGTCGTGGGCGGTGAGGGGATCGCCGCCGTGGAACGTGACGTCGTCGCGCAGGCGCACGGTCCAGGTGAGCTCGTCGGCACTGACCTCGGGCTCGCCCACGGCCAGCAGCGGGACCGAGCGCAGGTCGGCGTCGTAGGCGTAGAGGGTCTCCACGATGGGCTCGGCCAGCCAGCGGGTGAGCTCGGAGCCCGAGTCGAGCGGGTTGATGTTGCTCGGCGCCCCGGCGACGCCGATGCGCAGGATCCCGTCCTGGTGGCGGCGGACCACCCGCGCCGACGTGTCGGTGCCGGCGCCGCACGCGCCGAGCAGTGCCGGACCCGACACCGCGGCGCCCAGGGCGAGGCCGAGGAAGCGGCGGCGGTCGATCGTGGCTCGGGCCGACGGATCGGCGCGAAGCGGGGACGGGGTCACCGAAGGTCGCTCCTGACGAGGCGGTCGGCGGCGGCGTCGCCGACGAGGTTGCAGCCGGTGATGCCGGCCACGAGCACGAGGCCGGGGATGAGCGCGTACCACCACGCGCCGTCGAGCAGCTGGCCGCCCGCCTCGGCGATGAGGTTCCCGAGCGTGGGGTGCGGTGCCGGTACCCCGAGGCCGAGGAACGACAGCCCGCCCTCGGCGAACACGGCGATCGCCAGGGCGAGCAGCACCTGGGCGCCGAGCACCGGCGCCACGTTGGGCGCCACGTCTCGAACCAGCAGCTCCCGCTCCCCCACGCCGGCCACCCGGAGCGCCTCCACGTACTCCGACTCGAGCTCCACCACCGCCGAGGCCCGGGCGATCCGGGCGAAGAACGGCACGAAGCCGAGGGCGATGCAGGCCACGATGCGCGCCGTGGTGGACACGTGGACGCCGAGCACCTGCACCGGCCCGGCGCCACCGAGGCCCAGCAGCAGCACCACCAGCACGAACTGGGGCACCACCTGGGTCGACTCCACCACGCGCATCACGGCCTGGTCCGGCCAGCGCCCGTGGGCCCGGGCGGCGGCCAGCCCGGCGGGCACGGCCACGAGCAGCGCCAGCGCGACCGCCGCCGTGCTCACCACCAGCGAGGTCCTCGCGCCGTCGGCGGTGCGGGCGAAGAGGTCACGCCCGAGCGAATCGGTGCCGAAGGGATGGGCCCACGACGGCGGCTCCAGCACATCGCCCACCAGGGCCGTCGGCGACCCGGCCAGCACGGGCCCCACCACGGCGAGGAGCACGAACGCGCCGAGCAGGGCGGTGCCGACCCGGTCGGCCACCGGCCGCCGACGGCCGACGCCCGCCCGGCTCACGTCCGACCGGCGGCCACGCGCCGCCGGGCCCGGGGATCGAGCGCCACGCCGGCCACGTCGACCACCAGGTTCAGGCCGAGGAACACCACGGCGGTGACGAGGGCGGTGCCGAGGGCCAGGGGGTGGTCCCCCCTGACGAAGGCGGTGACCATGAGCTGGCCGAGGCCCGGAAGGGCGAACACGCTCTCGACGAGCAGCGTCCCCGACACCAGGCCGCCCACGAGCAGGCCGACCACCGTGACCGTGCTCGGCGCCACCGCCCGCAGGGCGATCCGCCCCAGCACCTGGTGCTCGGGCATGCCCATGGCCCGGGCGAAGTGCACGTCGTCGCCGTCGAGCACACCCACCAGCGAGGAGCGCAGCGACCGGGCCACCATGGCGAAGCCGCCCAGGCCGAGCACCACCGCCGGCAGCAGCAGCGACCGCACGCTCGCCACCGGGTCGGTGCCGAACGGCGTGTAGCCACCGGCCGCGGGCACGAGGTCGGGCCAGCGCTCGCCCACCAGCACGAGGCACAGCACGGCCAGCCAGTACGACGGCACCGAGATCGCCACCACGCTCAGCACCCGGACCGCGGCATCGGCCGGGCGCCCCCGGCGGCGGGCGGCCACCACGCCGGCCACCACGCCCGGTCCGATCGCCACCGCCGCCGCCATCAGGCCGAGCTGGAACGACACCGGGGCCGCCGAGGCGATCGCCTCCGACACCGACGACCCGTCGTAGAGCGAGGTGCCGAGGTCGAGGTGGAGCAGCGACGCCCAGAAGTCGCCGTACTGCTCGGCCATCGAGCGGTCGAGACCGGTCTCCCGGGCCACGGCGGCGCGGGCCTCGGGGTCGGCGGCCACCGAGGGCGCCAGGTTGGTGAGCGGGCTCCCCGGCGACGCGTGCAGCACCAGGAAGAGCCCGCTCACCGCCACGACCAGGGTCACCAGGAGGCTCGCGGCGCGGTGCAGCGCGAATCGGATCACGGCACCCTCAGGCCACGTGGCGGGCGAGGTCGTCGAACACGGCCGTGTTCAAGCGGTAGGCGGTGCGGATCTCCTCGACCACCTCCTGGCGCTCGTCGTGGTCCCAGGGCGCGGCATCGAGCGACCGCCGGTAGGCGTCCTTGAACGCGCTCGGGTCGCTGATCGACTCGAACCGGCTGAAGCGCCCACCGTGGTCGGGCGTGAGCCCGTAGTGGCGGGCCACCACCCGACCGATGTGCTGGCCACCCGACAGGTCGCCGAGGTAGCGGGTGTAGTGGTGCGCCACGAAGCCACCCGGCCAACCGGCCACCTCGTGGAGGCGGGTCACGTAGGCGTCGGTGGCCGTCGACGGCGGGTGGCGGCGGGACCAGTCGGCGCCGCCGAGGTCGGCCAGGTCGGCGTCGAGGGCCGCCAGCCGGGCGAGACCGGGGTCCGCCACCGAGGCCACCACCGGATCGTGGCGCACGCCCGCCTCGGCCCCCTCGAGGGCGGCGTAGGCGTACCGGTGCTGGGCCAGCATGTCGACGTAGGCGTCGAGGGGCAGCGATCCCGACAGCAGCGCCCCGAAGAACGGCGATCGCTCCGCCTCGCGGTGGTCGGCGGTGGTGGCCTCCCGCAGCAGCGACGAGAACGGCACGGGCAGGTCGGTGGTGGTCATGGGCGCTCCCGAGCGGCGGCGAGGTGAGGAGGAGGATTGCGACGTACCGCCGTACCATCACGTCGAATCGTCGTGATCAGGCGGCCTCGGTGTTGATGAGACCGTGATGTTAGGCTACCTTCACACCGTATGGTCAAGCGCGCTCACCGATTCGCCCGTCTGCTCTGCTCCTCGATGGCGACCGTGGTCGTCGTCGTGGCCACCACCGCCGGGCCGGCCTCGGCCGCCGGCGTGTCGGTGTCGCCGGCCCAGGGTCTGGATCCGGCGGGTCAGATCGTGGTGGTGCGGGGCAGCGGCTTCCGGCCCGGCATCGCCCTGTTCGTGATGGAG
>JAHBSN010000152.1 GCA_019639095.1 Actinomycetota bacterium | reverse complement strand
GCACATCCAGTTCACCCCCGACCTCATGCCCGCCGACCTGGTGGGCACCCGCGTGTACCGCTCGTCCCACGAGACCTTCGACGTGGAGCTCGGCCCCGTGTTCGCCAACGTGGTCCTGGCCGACGAGGTGAACCGGGCCCCGGCCAAGGTGCAGTCGGCGCTGCTCGAGGTGATGGCCGAGGGCCACGTGTCGATCGGCGGCACCACCTACCCCGTGCCCGACCCCTTCCTCGTGCTCGCCACCCAGAACCCGCTCGAGCACGAGGGCGTGTATCCGCTCCCCGAGGCGCAGCGGGACCGGTTCCTGATGAAGGTCCTGGTCGACTACCCGAACGGCCGGGAGGAGGCCGAGATCGTGCGCCGGATGGCCACCGATCGGCCCTCGGCACGCGCCGTGCTCGGCCACGGTCGGCTGGTTGCGCTCCAGGCCGCAGCCGACGACGTGTTCCTCCACGACGCGGTGCTGGACTACGCCGTGCGCCTGGTGCTGGCCACCCGCGAGCCCGCCGCCCACGGCCTGCCCGAGCTCGCCTCGGTGATCGGCCACGGCGTGAGCCCCCGGGCCACGCTCGGGCTGGTGGCCGCCGGCCGCGCCCTGGCCCTGATCCGGGGCCGGCGCTACGTGCTGCCCCAGGATGTGTTCGACGTGGCCCCCGACGTGCTGCGCCACCGCATCCTGCTGTCCTACGACGCCCTCGCCGACGGCGTCGACGTGGAGGACGTGGTGACCCGCATCGTCTCGACGGTGGTGGCGCCTCGCGTGTCGCCCAGCCAGGACGGGCCGGTCGTGGAGCCGGCCCGCCCGGTGGCGGCCGCATGACCGCCGTCGCACCCGCCCCCACCGACCCGGTCGCCACGGTCGCCGGCCGCGAGGCGCTGCTGCGCCAGCTCGAGGTCACCATCGGCCGCAAGCTCGACGGGCTGCTCCACGGCGACCACCAAGGCGCCCTGCCGGGCCCGGGGAGCGAGGCCGGCGAGGGCCGGCCCTACGAGCCCGGCGACGACGTGCGGCGCATCGACTGGAACCTCACGGCGCGCAGCGGCGACGTCCACGTGCGCGACACCGTGGCCGAGCGCGAGCTCGAGACCTGGTTCGTGGTCGACGGCAGCGCCAGCCTTGACTACGGCACCGCGTCGTGCGAGAAGCGCGACCTGGCCGTGGCCCTCGTGGCCGCGTTCGGGCTGCTCACGGCCCGCCCGGGCAACCGCACCGGTGCCGTGGTGTTCGACGGCTCCGGGACGCGGGTGGTCCCACCACGCGCCGGTCGGGCCACGCTCATCGAGCTGGTGGGCCGCCTGCACGACCGCCCGCGCGACCCCGGCGGGCAGCCGTCGCTCGCCGCCGCCCTCCGTCGCGTCCACCACCTCGGCTCCCGCGGCGGGCTCGTGGTGGTGGTCTCGGACCTGCTGGACCCCTCGGACTGGCCGCGAGAGCTGCGGGTGCTGGGCCAGCGCCACGACGTGGTGGTGGCCCGGCTCACCGATCCTCGCGAGGAGGAGCTGCCCCCGGTGGGCGTGCTGGCCCTGGTGGACCCCGAGACCGGCCGCCTCCACGAGGTGCAGACCTCCAACCGTCGCTTCCGCGAGCGCTACGCCGAAGCTGCCGCCGAGCGTCGAGCGCGCATCGACGAGCGGCTCCGCAGCTCGCGCGCCAGCCACCTCGAGCTCGCCACCGACGGCGACTGGCTGCGCGCCGTCGTGGCCTACGTCAACACCAGGAGACGCCGCCGATGAGCTTCCTCCACCCCGACCGCCTGGCCCTCCTGCTGGCCGTGGTCGCCCTGGCCGGCGCCTACGCGGCGGTGCAGCGCCGCAACCGCGCCGCAGCCGCGCGATACGCCCTCCCCGCCCGCCACGCCGCCCTCCGGCCCGCCCGGCGTGGACCCGCCCGCCACGCCGGGCCCCTGCTGGCCATGGTGGCCCTGGCCGCCCTCGTGGTGGCCGTCGCCCAACCCACGCGCGCCGAGGCCGTGGCGCGGGAGCAGGGCGTGGTGGTGCTGGCCGTCGACGTGTCGGCCTCCATGTCGGCCACCGACATCGCCCCCACCCGCCTCGACGCCGCCAAGGCCGGCGCCACCGGGTTCGTGGAGGGCCTGCCGGAGGGCCTCCACGTCGGCCTGGTCGCCTTCGACGGCACCGCCCGCCTGGCCGTGGCGCCCACCACCGACCGCGCCGCCGTGGTGGCCGCCATCGGCGACCTCGCCGAAGGGCCCGGCACCGCCGCCGGCGAGGGCATCGCCACGTCGCTCGCCGCGGTGCAGGCCGCCCTCTCGCCCACGCTGCTCGCGTCGGGCGAGGACCTCCCCGCCTCCATCGTGCTGCTCTCCGACGGGGCCACCACGGTGGGGCGCAGCGCCGAGTCGGCGGCGGCCGAGGCGGCGAAGGTGGGCGTGCCGGTGACCACGATCTCCTTCGGCACGCCGGACGGCATCGTGACCTTCGACGGCGAGACCGTCCGGGTGCCGGCCGATCCCGAGACGATGCGCGCCGTGGCCGAGGCCACCGGCGCCCGCTCGTTCGAGGCGGCGTCGGCCGACGAGCTCGGCGACGTGTACGCCGACATCTCCACCGCCGTGGGCACCACCACCGAGCGGCGGGAGGTCACCCGCAGCTTCGTCGGCCTCGCCGTGGTGGCCCTCCTCGGCGCCGGGGCGCTGGGCCTGGCCACCACGGGGCGGGTGCTGTGAGCTCCCGTCCCCACCACGCCCCCCACCCCCGATCGGAGCTCCGATGACCCTGCTCGCCCCCCACTGGCTCTGGCTCCTCGCCCTCCTCGGCGGCGGCGTGGTCGCCTACCTGGTGGTCCAGCACCGCCGCCGCCCGACCGCCGTCCGCCACCCCGACCTCGACCTCGTGGTGGCGGTGGCCCCCCGCTCGGGTGCCTGGCGCCGACACCTCACCGCCGCCACGATGCTGCTCGCGCTCGTGGGCCTCGTGCTGGGGCTCGCCCGGCCGGCCCAGGCGCAGGAGCAGCCCCGCGACGACGCCGTGATCATGCTGGCCCTCGACACGTCGTCGTCCATGCGGGCCACCGACATCGCGCCCAACCGGCTCGAGGTGGCGATCTCGGCCGCCCAGGACTTCGTGGGCGACGCGCCCGACGGGTACCGCATCGGCCTGGTCACCTACGGGTCCACCGCCTCGGTGGTGGTGCCGCCCACGACCGACCGGGAGATCCTCAGCCGCAGCCTGGACCAGCTCCAGGCCGGCGGCGCCACCGCCACGGGCGACGCGGTGTTGGCCGCCCTCGACGCCCTCCAGGGTGCGGCGGACCCCGGCGCCGTGGTCACCGGCGACGACGGCGCCTACCAGGCGATCGTGCTGCTCTCCGACGGGTACAGCACCGAGGGCGCCACCCTCGAGGAGGTGGCGGCGAAGGCGAAGGACCAGGACGTCCCGATCTTCACCGTCGCCTACGGCACGCCCGACGGCGTGCTCGGCTCGGGTCCCGACGCCTCCCCCGTCCCCTCGGACCCGGCGTCGATGGCCCAGCTCGCCGAGGCCACCGGTGGCCGCACCTACGAGGCCACCAGCGCCGGCGCCCTGTCGGCCGTGTACGACCAGATCACCACCCAGATCAGCACCGTGACCGCGCAGGTCGAGCTCACCGTCCCCCTCGCCGCGGCAGCCGCGGTCGCCCTCGCCGCCGCCGTCGCCATGTCGATGGCGTGGTCGCCTCGGATCTCCTGATCCGCGGCGGCCGGGCGGTGGGCGGTCAGGACGTGGCGTCGGCGGGCTGCTGGATCCAGCGGCCCAGCGTCTGCTCGAGCTCGTTGATGCGCAGCGGCTTGGTCAGGTAGTCGTCCATGCCGGCCGCCAGGGCGATCTCGCGGTCGCCGGCCATGGCCCGAGCGCTGAGCCCGATCACCGGCACCGGCGAGGTGCCGAGCGCGGCCTCGTTCTCGCGGATCTTGGACGTGGCCTCGTAGCCGTCCATGTCCGGCATCATGACGTCCATCAGCACGGCGTCGAAGCGCGTGTGCAGGCAGGCCGCCACGGCGTCGCCGCCGCCGTCCACGATGTCGACCACGTACCCGAGCTTCTTCAGAGCTCCGGCCGCGACGACCTGGTTGATCTTGTTGTCCTCAGCGAGCAGGACTCGGTGCACGTTCGCCACGGTGTGCTTCCTTTGGTTGGTGTTCCGCCGCCACAGGGCGAGGGGTGGTTGGGGTGGTGATGAGGGAATCCACGATCCGCCGCAGCAGGTAGCTGTTGCGGACCGGCTTGACCAGGACCGAGGCGATGCCCGCCTCGTGCGCTTCCTGGCGAGAGAGGTTCACGGCGGAGCTGAGCAGCAGGATCACCGAGTCGGCGGTGGCCTCCTGGACGCGCAGGAGGCGGGCCAGCTCCACGCCGTCGATGTCGTCGAGGCGGTGCTCGAGCACCACGAGCGCGTACCCGGGCCCGCCGATGCCGTTCCACGAGTACTTGTGCAGGGCCTCGTCGGCCGACGCCGCCTGGTCGACCACGAAGCCCCAGCTCTGCAGCGTGTTGGCGATGACCGACCGGGTCACGGCGTTGGGGTCCACCAGCAGGGCGCGCAGGCCCACCAGGCCGGTGAGGCCCTTCTCGGTGGTGCGCTTGGCCCCGCGCGGGAGGGGCAGCGTCACGCGGAACACCGTGCCCACGCCCACCTCGCTGGCCAGCTCGATCGTGCCCTCCTGGAGCTCCACCAGGCCCATGACGATGCCGAGGCCGAGGCCGGTGCCGCCGAACTTGCGTGTGGTGGACTCGTCGAGCTGGGAGAACGGCTCGAAGAGCCGGGCCTGCTCGGACTCGGGGATGCCGATGCCGGTGTCGACCACCAGGAACGCCACCTGTTCGGCGTGGTCCCCGGGCATCGCCTGGATCGTCACCGATCCCTTCTCGGTGAACTTGACGGCGTTGTTGGCCAGGTTGATGAGGATCTGGCGGATGCGCACGGGGTCGCCCCACCGCATGGTCTCCATCCCCGGCTCGCAGTAGGCGTAGAGCTCGATGCCCTTGCGACGGGCGCTGTCGCCCACGAGCATCGCCACGTCGTCGATGAGGTCCTCGATGTCGAGGTCGATCTCCTCGAGGTCGAGCTTCTCGGCCTCGATCTTGGAGAAGTCGAGCACCGCGTCGATCAGGCTGAGCAGCCCCTCGGCCGACGTCGAGACGCCGGTGGCGAGCTCGCGCTGGTCCTCGTCGAGCTCGGTGTCGAGCAGCAGCCCGGTGAGGCCGATCACCGCGTTCATCGGGGTGCGGATCTCGTGGCTCACGTTGGCGAGGAAGCTCGACTTGAGCTCCGACGCACGGATCGCCTCGTCGCGAGCGAGCGCCAGCTCGCGGCTGAGGGCGTGGTTCTCGAAGATCACCGTGAGGTGCAGCAGGACGCTGAGGCTGAGCACGCCGATCGTGATCCAGGTGAGCTCCACCGCCACCGGGTTGCCGAACACCTGGCGGAGGGTGGTGCCCACCACGATCAGGACCGACAGGCCCGGGGTGGCGAGCAGGAGCAGCTGGGCCCGCTCGGGCACCCCGGCGCGGACCACGTCGGCCTCGCGCCCGCCCGAGCGGATCGCGGCCAGGGTGATCGCGCCGAAGGCGAACGAGGTGCCCAGGTCGATCGCCCGGGCCTGGGTGGACTGGCTGGCGAGCAGGTTGCTGGTGGCACTCGAGAGCAGCGCCACCCCGCCGATGCCGGCGAACAGGAACACGCTCCAGCGCCCCCGCCACGGCAGCCGGGTGAAGGCGAAGGCGACCGCGGCGGTGAGCAGCACGTCGCCGATCGGGAACGCGAGCATGCGGGCCCGCTCCATGGCGTCGAGCCCGTCGACCGCATCGAAGGCCGGCGGCATCACGATCACCCAGCTGGCGAAGATGATGCTGGCGGTGAGCATCGATCCCTCGGCGAGGTAGCGGGCCCGGGCCACCCCCCGCTTCGGGAACTCCACGTGGGTCAGGAGCCCGGCCACCAGGCAGAGCACGGCGACCGTGGCGGCCAGCTCGCCGATCGACGGGGCGGGCGCCCCGTGGGCGGAGACGGCCTCCCACGACGGCTGCGAGGTGATGCCGAGCGCCCACAGCGCGCACCCGAGCCCCACCGCGCCCCAACCGAACCGGCGCCGGCCCGAGCAGAGGAACGCCACGGCCACGCAGGTGCCCACCGCCACCGCCACGACGGCGGTCGTGAGGTGGGTGCTCGGCGTGTCGCCCCCGAGCTGGAGGGTGGCGATCCCCGCCCCGGCCGACACGGCGATGGCCGGGAGCGTGAGGCGGGCGCGCAGGTCGGCGAAGGCGGCGGCGACGCGCTCACCGAGCGGGTCGGGCGCCTTGGCGGCCAGCACCTCGGACGGACCGGTCCCCTCGTCGGGTTCGCGCGTCCAGAGGTGGAGTGCCACCCGAACCTTTCGGCAGGTGGAGGGCGATCCGTGAGGGGACGCGACGGATGAGCCGTATGGCCCAGGTGAGCGTCAGGTCCAGGTTCTCGGCGAGGTCGACCGCCCGTGTCGGCCTCGTTGCCGGGCTACCCGTCGGCACCGAAGGGCCGTCGTTGAGCCATTCGACTCATGCGTATCGCGAGATCGCGGCCGACGCCGCCGGCCCGTAGGACCCGCCGAACTTGATGGCGTGGACCACGAGCGGGGCGATCTGGTGCAGCGCCACCCGGTCGGCCCAGCCGGGGGCGAGCGGCCGGACCGCGCGGTAGGCGGCGAAGCAGGACGGGTCGAATCCGCCGAACAGCGCCATCATCGCCAGGTCGAACTCGCGGTGGCCGCCGTGCGCGGCTGGGTCCACCAGCCACGTCCGGCCGTCGGCACCGTCGAGGCGGTTGCCGGCCCACAGGTCGCCGTGGAGCCGGGCCGGCGGTTCGTCGGCGCCCTCGAACGCGGCCAGGCGGTCGGGGTCGGCCAGGCGGTCGAGGTCGGCGATCGCCGAGGACGGCAGGGCGTCGGCGTCCGCGGCAAGCCGGGTGAGCGGCGCGAGGCGCTGCGTGGCGTAGAACTCGGGCCACGAGGCGCAGGGCTCGTTGGGGAGGCCCCGGCTGCCGGTGGTGCGGCGATCGGCCCGACCGAACGACGGCGCGGCGGCGCCGTGCAACGCGGCGAGGGCCTCCCCCAGCGCGGCGTCGGCTCCGGGCCGGCGGGGCCCGACCTCGATCCACTCGAGCACCAGGTGGGCCGGCACGCCCGATGCGTCGCCGTCGGACACGGCCAGGACCTCCGGGATCGCCACCGCCCCCGGCTCGCGCAGCCACGCCAGCCCGGCGGCCTCGGTGGTGAAGAAGCCGGCCGGCGGATCGGCGTGGGTCTTGGCGAACACCGTGCGCCCATCGGCCAGCTCCAGCCGGAACGCCCGGGCCACGTCGCCACCGTGCACCCGCGCCGCCACCGTGACGCTGGTGCCGAGGGCGCGGCCGACCACGTCGGGTAGGGCGTCGGGCACGGCTCCTCCTGCTCGGTCGGGCTCGGACGCGGCCACCGTACCGACGGATCGTCCGGCACCGCCGGCTCCCCCCGACGCCGACCGCCCCTCGGTTCGTCAGCGAGGCTCGAAGATCACCACGGGCGTCTCCACCTGCCGGAGGGCGGCGTAGCCGTCGAGGTCGTCGTCGACCTCGGCCCAGCGCCGCCACAGGCGCTCGCGCTCGGCGCCGCTCGCCGCGACGGCACGCATCGGCCGCCGAGCCCGACCCGGCAGCTTGACCTCCACGTCGGGGTGGGCCTGGGCGTTGCGCCACCACGCCGGGTGCCCCTCCTGCCAGCCGTTCATGGCCATCGTCACCGGCCGGTCACCGTCCAGCAGGTAGCCCACGATGACCGTGCGACGACGTCCGGAACGACGCCCGATCGTGGTCACGCCCATGGCGCCCCACCCCATCCGCCCGCCGGGCTTCCAGAGGAAGCGGCCGCCGCTCACGCGGTGGAGCAGGCGATGGCACCGCCAGAACAGGCGCTCGAACCACGCGGGCGGGACCTTCGGGGCCTTCGTGTCGCCGGCGACCATGACCGAACCTCCCGGTGAGGCTGCCCTTGGACCGTAGGACCGCCGGTCCGATCGGCGGTAGGGCCGGAGGTCCCCACGGGGCCCGGTTCGGTGGCAGGCTCGGGGGATGGCGCCGCCGATGCACCCCGCGCTCGAGCCCCTGTCCTTCCTCCTGGGCACCTGGTCGGGCACCGGCCACGGCGCGTACCCCACCATCGAGCCGTTCGACTACCTGGAGACGGCCACCTTCGGGCACGCGGGCAAGCCGTTCCTGGCCTACGCGCAGCGGACCACCGCGCCCGACGGCGCCCCGATGCACGTGGAGACCGGCTACTGGCGGCCGGTCCGGCCCGGGTGGGTGGAGCTCGTGGTGGCCCACCCCACCGGCGTGGCCGAGCTCGCCGAGGGGTCCCTGCAGGGCCAGCGCCTCGAGCTGCGCACCACCTCCGTGTCGCTCACCCCCACCGCCAAGGAGGTCACCGTCCTCGAGCGCGACCTCGAGGTGGTGGGCGACGTCCTGCGCTACGAGCTGCGCATGGCGGCGGTGGGTGAGCCGCTGGCCTTCCACCTCGCCGCCGAGCTCCACCGCCAGCCCGCCGAGGGCTGAGCGAGGCTCAGCTCGCCCCGCCGCCGAGCCGGCGCAGGACCTCGGGGTCGAGGCCGGCCATCCCGGCCATGGTGAAGTCGGTGAGCAGGTCCACCACCGCCTCGCCGTCCCATCCTGCACCGGTGCCCGCCCGGATCACCGCGCCGGCCATGCCCACGAACATGGCGGCGAGCACGTCGGGCAGGTCGCCATCGGGGTGGCCGAGGCGCGCCAGGGTGCGGCGCAGGTTGTCCGCCACCGTGCTCGCCACGGCATCGCGGCCCGACCCGTCGAGGTGGCTCGCGGCCCCCGGCAGGCCGAGCAGGACGAGCGACGTCGGGTGGGCCACGGCGAAGTCGAGGAAGGCGTGGTACCCGGCCCGGACGCCCTCGCGCGGGGACCGACCATGGACCCCGGGCGGTCGGTGCTGCGCCTCCGCCACGAAGGTCACGAGCCGATCCCGCTCGCGGCGCACGGCGGCGGCGAAGAGCTCGTCCTTCGAGCCCACGTGCTGGTAGACGAGCGCCTTGTTGATGCCGGCCCGGCCGGCGATGGTCTCGATGGATGCGCCCGGGCCCTGCTCGGCGAACGCGGCCACCGCCTCGTCGAGCAGTCGCTCCTCGCGGACCTCGAAGGGCTCCTTGCGCGGCCGACCGCCGCTGCGCCGAGGCGCCCGCACCCCCGGGTCCGCTCCTGGCTCGGCCACGC
>JAHBSN010000151.1 GCA_019639095.1 Actinomycetota bacterium | reverse complement strand
GAGTCGCGCCCTGGCCGCCCAGATCCGCGAGGGCCTCGCGCGGCGGGTGGACCAGGAGCAGGCCGCCTGGCTCGCGGAGATCGCCGAGACGCTGGCCGACGGCCGGGTCGTGCGGGCCCTGCGCCTCAGCTCGCGTCCGCCCAAGGCCGGCGCCCCGCTGCCGCCCGACCTCGCCACCAAGCTCGCCGAGGCCGCCAGCGCCGCCCTCACGGCCGACACCATCGTCGATCGCTGGGCCACGGTCCTCGACGCCCTCTCCTTCTCGCCCGTGCGCCTCACGGTCGCCCCGGCGTCGCGACCCGAGGACCCCTCGCCCGAGCTGGTCGCTGCGGTCACGCGCGTGGCCAGCCGCACCCCCAAGGTGGCGGAGGCCTTCGGCGTCGAGGCGCCCGCCGAGGCACCGCGTCGCCGTGGCGGGCGGGGCGGCGGCGGGCGCAAGGGCGGATCCGGAGGCGCCGGAGCGGCGCCTCGTCCTCCCAAGCCTCCGAAGGCGGCGTCCACCGAGGAGGCGCCCACGCCTGAGGCCGACGCCGAGGCGGTCGCGGTGGTCGAGACCGTGTCGGTCGAGGCCTCCGCCGACGAGGTCATGGTCGCCGAGTCGGTCGAGGTCGTCGAGGTGGTCGCCGCACCCGAGCCGCCCGCACCCGGTGCACCCGAGGCGCCCACCCCCATGGCCCCAGAGGCCCCGGGCACCGAGCCCGAGGCGCCGGTCTCCCCGGCCCCCGAGGGCTCTGCCGCCGAACCTCCGGCCGACGGCAGCGCTGCTGCCGAGGACGACGCGCCGGCCTGATCCCCGGCCAACCTGACTGGTCGGTCAAGTGCCGGGTAACGTGCCGCGCATGACCGTCGACTACGAACTGCGCGGCCACGTGGCCGTCATCACCATCAACCGCCCGGGCGCCCGCAACGCCGTCAACACCGACGTGGCGCAGGGCATCGAGGCCGCCATCGACCAGCTCGAGGCCGACGACGCCGCCTGGGTGGGCATCCTCACGGGCGCCCAGACCGACAAGGGCTGGATCTTCTGCGCGGGCGCTGACCTCAAGCAGATGTCGGTCGATCCGGGCGGCATGACCACGCAGAAGGGCGGCTTCGGCGGCTTCGTCCAGCGCGAGCGCACCAAGCCGGTCATCGCCGCGGTCGACGGCCCCGCCCTCGCCGGCGGCACCGAGCTGGTCCTCGCCTGCGACATGGTGGTGGCCTCGGAGACGGCGGTCTTCGGCATCCCCGAGGTGAAGCGGAACCTGGTGGCCGCCGCCGGTGGCCTGTTCCGCCTGCCCCGCAAGCTCCCGCGCAACATCGCCATGGAGCTGGCCCTCACCGGCCGGCTCGACTTCCCGGCCGAGCGGGCCCACCACTTCGGCCTGGTCAACAAGCTCACCGCCGAGGGCGAGGCCCTGGCCGGGGCTCTGGAGCTGGCCGAGCAGATCACCCAGGCCGCTCCCCTGGCGGTGCGTGAGAGCCGCAAGATCGTGCTGGAGGCCACCGATCAGCCCGACGAGGTGGGCTGGAAGCTCTCCGGCGACGGCATCGTGAAGATGTTCGGCACCGAGGACTTCGGCGAGGGCCTCACCGCCTTCATCGAGAAGCGCGATCCGGTCTGGAAGGGCAAGTAGGCCCCTCCCCCATCCGCGTCGTCGTCGGTGCCCGGGCTGCGGCCCGGGCACCGACGCGCTCGGCGACTCGTCAGGTGATCGTCTCGATGATCGCGTGATCGTGGAGGAACTCGGCCAGACCGGGTGCGAGGACGAGATCGGCCACGTCCACCAGCGGGATCCAGCGGGCGACGAGGGCGTCGTCGCCCGCCGATGGCTCCGCCGCCTCGAACAGCCTGACCTCGAACCCCAGCACCACGACGTGGCGGCCCTCGCCCTGCTCGGGGAGGACCTCGACCACCCCGATCAGCGGCCCGCAGGCGCCTTCGAGGCCCGTCTCCTCCCGGAGCTCGCGGGTGACCGCCTCGGCAAGGGTCTCGCCCGCCTCGACCCCTCCTCCGGGCACCGCCCACGTGCCGGGACCCGGTGGGGCGCTGCGCCGCACCAGCAGGAGCCGACCGTCGTCGACGACGACGGCGCCCACGCCGAGCTCAGGCGCGCTCACGAGCCTGCGTCCTCGGTTGGTTCGAGCGATCGGTGCACGACGATCGCTCGCGCCGTGAGCCCGAACGTCTCGAAGAAGTTCTTGGTCTGCCGATCGCCCGGAAGGGCGAGGGCGTCGAGCCCGATGGCCCCGGCGAGGCGTGCCTCGGCTTCGAGCACGACCATCATCGCCTCGCCGACGCCCACCCCGCGAGCCTCGGGCTCGGTGTAGAGATCGGTGATCACCAGCAGCAGGCTGTCGTCGTGGAGGGACTCGATCCGGGCCCAGCCGTAGCCGACCACGGTGTCGTCGATGGTCCCCACCACCAGCCGGTCCGCCTGGTCGGCACCGCTGAGCGCCGCCTCCAGCAGGGCGCGCAGCGGCTCGGGATGGGCTTCGCGACGGCTCCAGACCGGACCGCCCCGGAGCCCGTGCAGCTCGGCGCTGGCCTGGCGAGCCAGCCGCTCGAGCGCGTCGAGGTCCCCCGCGACGGCCGCCCGAGCGCCCTCCACGCCGCCCCCTACTGGTCCTGGAGCTGGGCGATCTTCCCGAGGATGGTCTTGCGTCCCCGGTGCGCCGTCTCGTAGCGACGGACCGCCTCCAGCTCGTCGGCTCCGAGGCCCTCCAGGCGAGGGATCACCTGGGAGGCGGCGAGGCTGTCGTAGTCGGCGATCGATAGCTCGGCGGCCGCGGCGCTCGAACGGGCCGGGGTGGGCGTCGGCTCCGGAGCGGGCTCGGGCGCGGCCGACGGCACGTGGGGGCCACGCGCCGGGGTGCTCGGCTCCGGGCCACCCCGGAGGCCGAGTTCGGCGAGGATCGACTCGGCCTGCTCCTGGGCCCGGCTCAGGCGGACGCGGGCCTCCTTCTCGCCCTGGGTGACCGCGAACTGGCCGATCACCTTGGCCATCTGGACCTGCTGGCGACCGCGCGCCACGAACGTGGGCAAGAGGCGCTTGGCCTCGAGGGCGAAGCCCAGCGGTGCGTACAGGGCGACCTCGACGGCCTGCTCGACGGGACGCTTGTGATCAGACACGTCGCCCATGTTGACCCACCTGCGGCCCGGCCCCCCAATCAGGCCCGGCTCAGACGAAGCGCTGCTTCATCGGGCAGTCCTCGCCGTCGAGGCCACCCGGGCAGTCGGTGCGCTTGGCGCTGAACTGGCTACGGCGCACCAGCAGGAAGCACTCCGGGCACGAGTACTCCTCGGCGGCGCGCGGCGCGACCCGATCGGTGCCCTCGGGTTGGTCGGCGACGATCTCGTCCTCGTCCTCGTCCTCCTCGTCGGCACCGGCGGCGATCCGGTCCCGCAGGATGGTGTCGAGGTCCTCCTCGACGTCGTCGGGGTCGGCCTCGTCGTCGTCGTCCTCGTCGTCGTCGGAGCGGGCCTTGGCCGGCGCCGCCACGACGTCCTCGTCGTCGTCATCCTCGTCGACCACATCGACGTCGTCGCCGACGCCGACCACGTCCTCGTCGTCGCCCTCGATGTCGTCGGCGTCGTCGAGGTCGTCGTCGAACGCGACGTCGTCCTCGTCGTCGTCCACGCCCTCCTCGATCACGTCGTCGTCGAGCACTTCGTCGTCAGCCATGTCTTCCTTCGTCGAGCCGGAACCCGGTGCTAGCTGCGGCGCACCGCACGCCGCGGGCGGATACTACGCGCGGGATGGGTGGGTTCCGCATCCCGCTCCGATCCGAAGCCGTGACAGCCGTCACCGCCTCGGTCCCCACCGTGTGGCGGGTTGTCAGGCGGTGCCCCCGAGTCGCCTGGCCTCGGCCCGCCGTTCGGCGTCGAGGCGCTCCAGCCCCGGCTCGGGCGAGTGGTCCACGTACCGCATCAGCTCGGCCACGGCGTGGTGGCCGGCCTCCTCGGCGATGAGCCGGTGCATCTCCTGGGCCACGGCCCGGTAGGTGGGGTGGCCCTGGGGGCCGCTGCGCAACTCGAGCAGGTGCACCGCCTCACGGACGTTCATCTGCATCACGAAGCGGACCTTGTAGGCGAGGGAGACCGCGTAGGGAGCCTGGGCGGGGAACCGGGGCTCGAGGAGGTCGTGGAGGTCGGCCGAACGCTCCATGGCGCGGTCGAAGGCCTCGGCCTGGCCAGCGAGGTCGATGGCCTCGGGGCGGGTGAACCCGTGCCGGGGACTCAGCTGCTGCCACTCGAGCGTGAGCATGCGGTGGCGCTGGAGGTCGCGGAACGCCCCGTAGTCGGCCAGCACGTCGAAGCGGTAGCCGGTGCGCTCCAACGCCCTCCCGGGTCGGTGCCGGCGGTTGGTGCGGTCCCCGGTGTAGGCCCGGACCACCTGGAGCCGCTCCTCGGCCGACATCTCCCTGACCCTCGCCTCCACCTGCACCTCGGGCACGTGGGTGTGGGCGTAGAGCATGGCCGCCACCAGGTGGACCTCGGCATCGGGGTCGAAGTCGGTGAGGGTCACCAGCGGGGCATCGTCGGCCGCGGTCTCCGCGGTGGGGAAGATCTGCTCGGCCAGCTCGTCCATGGCCGTGCGGTTCGTGGCCAGGTAGGTGCTCCACGCCACTCCGCGGTCGGCGAGATCGACCCGCTTCAGGAACGACGGGATCACCTTGCGCAGCTCGTGGAGCATGAGGTCGGCGTAGGTGCGGGCCTCGGGCAGGGGGTGCGATCGCATCCGCAGCAGCAGCGACTCGTAGGCCTGCCCCGACCCGTAGATGCCGACGTTCGAGAGGCTCGCAGCCGGGAGCAGCCCTCGGAGCGAGTCGTAGGCCTTGGCCCGGATGGCCTGGCGGTAGACGAAGTCCGAGTCGTCATCGTCCTTGGGGAACTGGTCCCGGAAGAAGTCGGTGAGCCTCGGGAGCAGCTCCGCGTAGGTATCGAAGAGCCGATCCATCTCGCCCACGTAGCGGGTGCCGAGCGGCGAGCCGAGGATGGCGGGATCCCGGTAGAAGCGGTACCGGCCGCCGATCCGCGCGTCGTAGGCGATGTAGCGGGTGGACTGCTCGAGGTAGGACATGAGCCGGCCCCACTCGAGCACCTTGGTGAGGACGTTCGACGCCTGCTCGCAGGCCAGGTGGACGCCGCCGAGCTGGGCCACCGAGTCGTCGCCGTACTCGAAGAACACCCGGTCGTAGAGCTCCTCGGCCCGCCGCAGGCCCACCGTGGCGTCGATGGTCTGGTCGCCGGAGATGTCGAGCTCGCCCACGAACTCGTCGAGGAACAGCCGTCGGAGGCTCTTGGGCGAGCGGGAGTAGCGGGCGAACAGCGCGCCCTTGACGACCTCGGGCAGGTTGACCAGGGCGAACACCGGGCTGTCGAGGTTCGTGAAGTACCGACGGAGCACGTCGGCCTCGTCGGAGGTGAACTCCTCGGCGACATAGGTGGTCACGGCAGGCGAGGCTAGAGGGTCGGCGACCGGCCGGTAGGGACGCTGCGCGACCTGGTCAGATGGTGGGGCTGCCCGTGGCCCGACCCGATTCCCGGTCGGCGGCGAAGGCCGCCTGGGCCTCCTCGAGCGCCCCGGGCTCGGCCCACAGGTCGACGATGGTGGCGGCCATCGCCTTGGCGCCGTCGACCACGGCTCGGTCCCCCTCCGGACCGCCGGCGTAGCGCACGAAGTCCTGGGTGTGGATCGCCACCGTGGGCGGGGACACCGCGATCATCGGGTGGATCGACGCCACCACGTGGCTCACGTTCCCCATGTCGGTGCTGCCGACGATGGCACGGAGATCCGACGGGTCCACGAGGGTGCGGCCGGTGCGGGCGAGGTTGGCGCCGTAGCGCTCGATCATCGGCGCGTTGTCGACCATGTCGGCGAAGGCGGGGTCGAGCCAGTGGTGCTCCATCGTGCAGCCGGCGGCGGCGGCGCCGGCCTCCAGGCACGCGAGGACGCGCGCCTTGAGCTTCTCCAGGCCTCGCACCGAGGGTGAGCGGACCATCCACGACGCCGCGGTTCGTTCGGGGACCACGTTGGCGGCGTGGCCCGACTCGGTGAAGATGCCGTGGATGCGCTCGTCGGGGCGGATGTGCTGGCGCAGGGCGGCCACGTTCACGTAGCCCAGGACGGCGGCGTCGAGGGCGTTGCGGCCGGCCTGGGGCGCTGCCGCGGCGTGGGCAGCGCGCCCGTGGTACGTGACCTCGAGCTGCTGCACGGCGATGGCGCCAAAGCGGGCCAGGTCCACCCCGGCGGGATGCACCATCAGGGCGGCGTCCACCCCCTCGAACGCCCCGCGCTCGGCCATCACGATCTTGCCGCCACCGCCCTCCTCGGCCGGGGTGCCGAGCACCAGCACGGTGCCCCCCAGCTCCTCGGCCACGGTGGCGGCGGCGATGCCCGCACCCACGCCCGCGGTGCCGATGATGTTGTGCCCGCACGCGTGGCCGATGCCCGGCAGGGCGTCGTACTCGCAGAGCACGGCGATGGTTGGACCGTTCCCGCCGGCTCTCGCCGAGAACGCCGTGGGCAGCCCGTAGGCCCCTCGGGTGACGTCGAGACCGGCGTCCTCCAGCACGGTGGTGAGCACGTCGTGGGCGTGGTGCTCCTCGAACCCCAGCTCCGGGTGGGCGTGGATGCGGTGGGAGGCCTCGAGGAGGACCTGGGTCCAGTCGTCGACCACCTGGTCGGTGCGGTCCTTCACGGCATCGAGGTCGGCCATCGGGCCAGGCTAGGCCCGTCGTGGCGGGCAGGGGGCCGGGCTCAGGCGGACGGGTGGTGGAGCACCACCTTGCCGAGCTGGTCGCCCGATGCGAGCCGCTCCAGCGCAGCGGGGTACTCCTGGCGATCGAGCTCCTGGTCCACGGCGATGGGCAGGCCCTGCTCCACCAACCGGACCACCTCCGCGAACTCGCCGTAGCCCCCCATGGTGGAGCCGATGATCTCGTACTGCTTGAAGAACAGCCGCGGCAGGTTCACCTCGACGGTGGGTCCTGAGGTCCCGCCGCAGACCACCAGGCGGCCCCCGGGACGGAGGGCCCGCACCGAGCGGTCCCAGGTGGCCGGCCCGACGCTCTCCACCACCACCTCGCAGCGCACCGGCCAGTCCTCGTCGGATGCGAACGCCCCGGCCGCCCCGAGCGCCACGGCGCGGTCCCGCTTGGCGGCGTCGCGAGAGGTGGCGTAGACCTCGGCGCCCATGGCTCGGGCCAGGGCCAGCGCCGCCATCGAGACACCGCCTCCGATCCCCACCACGAGCACCCGTTCCCCCGCGCGCAGCCGAGCCCGTCGCAGCATCCGGTAGGCGGTGAGGTGGGCCAGGGGGAACGCGGCGCACTCGGCCCACGAGCGACCCGCCGGCCGGGGCACCACGTTGCGCGCCGGCACCACCACGAGGTCGGCGTGCCCACCCCAGCGCTGCTCCCCCACGATCTCGAAGCCCGGGTGCATCGGCGCGTCGTCGCCATGGGCCACCACCATCTCCAGTGGGGAGACGGCGGGGTTCACCACCACCTCCTGACCCACCTCCACGCCGGTCACGTCGGACCCGACGGCCTCCACGATCCCGGCGACGTCGCAGCCCGGCACGTGGGGCAGGTGGGGCCGGGGCTTGCCCTTCGTGACCCAGAGGTCCATGTGGTTCAGCGCGGAGGCCACCGGACGGACGCGCACGTCGTCGGGACCCACCACCGGGTCCTCGAGGTCGCCGAAGCGGTAGGTCCCGGGCGACTCGTCGAGGATCCATGCCTGCATGCGAACGACGGTACCGCCGCCGCGGCGGTGGTCAGACCACGCAGCGGGCCCCGTCGACCTCGACGCGCGCCGAGATCCGTCGCACCGGTCCGATGCGCTCGCCGTCGAGCCACGCCGTGGCCGGCCGGTCCAGCTCGAACTGCACCGCGCCGGTGCGCTGCTGGCGGATGCCGGGGTGGGGGACGTGCGTACCGGTGCGCAGGCGGGACCGGGCCTTGATCCGATCGTCGAGCGACAGGTCGCCGTCGAACACGTCGAGCAGGCCGTCGTTGGGGTGCGACCGTGGCGCCACGTCCCAGGAGCCGATCCACTGGGCGTTCATCACGGCGATCACCCGGCCCCGCCACCACGTCCGGCCGCGCACCACGAGGTGGGCCACGAACCAGTGCTGGACGCCATCGAGCAGCACCGAACCCACGTCGATCGGCAGGGTCACGGCATCGGCGGTGCGCAGCCGGCCGAGGTCACCCCGGCCGCCCACGGTGCGGCAGAGGTCGCCACCCAGCAGGCCGAGGACCGGCACCGGCGCCCCCGATCGGCGGGCGCGCTCCACCGCAGCCCGGGCCTGCGCATCGGTGCGCGCCACCACCCCGTCGGCCGGGAGGGCGCTCGGCTCCCCCCAGGGCTCGCCCTTGGCGATCGGCACGGCCTACCCCGCCGCGGCCGGCCCCGGACCAGCCGACACCGACACGTCCGACGACGCCGACACCACGCCGCGGAACAGCGCGTCCGCCGCCGCGCGGGCCGCCTGGCGCGTGGCGGGGTCGGGGGCGACCTCCCCCACCTGCCGGACCAGGTCGATGAGGGTCTTGATGGTGCGCACGAAGTCACCGCCGGAAACGTCGTCGTCGGCCATCACGACGTCGAGCGGCGTGCCCGACGCCCACGCGTGGGCGAGGGCCAGGAACGACGGATCGGGGTGCCGGGTGGGCGAGAGGCCCCTTGCCACCTCGTCGCGGGCGAGTCGCCGGGCCAGGTCCTCCACCGCCTTCGCCCGCTCCCGCACGAGGCGGGACGGGTACCACGGCGCCGGGGGCGGCTCCTTCGAGCGGTGCTCGTAGGTGAGCATGGACACCACGCCCGCCAGCGAGGGCGGATCGAGTCCGTCGAGGAGGCCCTCGGTCACGACCGCCGCGCAGAGCAGGTCGGATTCGTGGAACACCCGCGCCAGCACCTCGCCGCTCGCCGTGAGCGACCAGCCGGACACGAAGCCCCACCCCTCGAGCAGCGCGGTGATCCGGTCGAACTGGCGCCCGAGCGAGCCCACCCGCTCGTCGAGTCGCCGATCGAGGTCGGCGATCTGGCTCCGCAACCGGTCTCGCTCGGTGGCCGCCGACAGGTGGCGGTCGAGCTCGGGGCAGCGCGCCACCGGCAGCTCGCGGGCGTCTCGGGCGAGGCGCGCCGAGGCGGGGTCGACGTCGAGCACGGGATCGGTGCGGTGGCGCAGCCGGGCCTTGCGGAGGTGGTTGGCCACCTGGCGCTGGACCACCCGGTTCCGCGGGTCGTAGGGCTGGGGCAGCGGCACCGACGCTGCGGCCACCG
>JAHBSN010000150.1 GCA_019639095.1 Actinomycetota bacterium | reverse complement strand
GCCGAGGTAGCTGCCGTCGAGGTCGGCCATCGCCGCCCGGTAGGCGCTGGCCGTGCCCCGGTAGCCACCGCCGCTCGCCGCCACCCAGTCGGTCCAGCAGTCGGCGTAGGCGACGCGGGCGTCGGCCAGGGTGGCGGTGGACCCGTCGGGCATGGTGATCGGCTCGTCGAGGGCCATGCCGGTGGCACCGCTCACGAAGTCGATGAGGGCGGCGGTGATGGACTTGGCCCCGAGACCGGCGGCCACCGCGCCGAGCGTGCGCAGGTCGAGGCCGTTGGGGGCGCCCTGGCCGGCCAGGTCGGCCACGGTCTGACCGGGGTCGAGCCGGCGGGCCCACCCGGTGGCCACGGCCCGGGTGACGAAGTAGCCCACGGGCAGCGGCGCCCACGGGTTGTCGGCGTGCGGAGCGTTGAAGAGCGTGTGGTGGTGGCCGTGGGCGAGGGCGATGCGGTGGTCGTTCGCGCCGAGCGGGTGGTACGGCACGTCCTGCACGAGGCGGACGTGGTGGCCGCCGGGACTGGCGATCGACGCCACCTCCGCGGCCGTGATGCCCATGTCGTGGTTGCCGGGGACGTAGGTGACGCGCCCGTCGAGGGCGTCGAGCACCCGGGCCAGGGCGCCGGTGGGGCCGAAGATCGCCGGATGGGTGGCCCGGATGGCGGCGAAGGTGGGCGGGGGCTCGTGGGCGGGGTAGGTCCAGAAGTCGACGACGTCGCCCAGCAGCACCAGCTCGGCCACCTGCTCGGCCTGGTCGGCCACCCAGCCGAGCAGGTGGACCAGCGCCTCCTCGTGGACGTCGCGCTGGTACCAGGCGGTGGGGTGGTCGGTGCCGAGGTGGACGTCGCTCAGGACCACCACGTGGCGCTCGATCCCCTGGCCCGGGGGGCTGATCCGCTCGTCGTCGCCCACCCGGGAATCGTACGTCTGGCCTGATTGTTGACCCCACAGGTAGCATTTTCACCGCCCGGGGCCCGACGCCCTCGGGCCCACCGCTTTTCCAGAGGGACCGCAATGGCCAGCTTCCGAGACCTGCTCGCATCCACCAAGGCCCAGATCCGCGAGGTCGAGACCGCCGAGGCCGACCGCATGCGCGCCGGCGAGGGCGTGGTGGTGCTCGACGTGCGCGAGCCCGACGAGTACGAGCAGGGCGCGGTGCCGGGGTCGATCCACATCCCCCGTGGCACCCTCGAGACCAACATCGAGATGCGCATCCCCGACCACGACACGCCGCTCGTGGTGATCTGCGCCGGCGGCACGCGTTCGGCGTTCGCCGCCAAGACGCTGACCGAGCTCGGCTACACCGACGTCGTGTCGGTGGTCGGCGGGTTCAACCGCTGGAAGGACGAGGACCGCGAGTGGGTCACCCCCGCCGCCCTCAGCGCCGAGCAGCGCAACCGCTACAAGCGCCACCTCCTCCTGCCCGAGGTGGGCGAGACCGGCCAGCAGGAGCTGCTCGACGCCAAGGTGCTGCTCCTCGGCGCCGGTGGCCTCGGGTCGCCCGCGGCGCTGTACCTGGCCGCCGCCGGCGTGGGCACGCTCGGCATCATCGACATGGACGTGGTCGACGCGTCGAACCTGCAGCGCCAGATCCTCCACAACGTCGACCGCATCGGCGACCGCAAGGTCGACTCGGCCAAGAAGACCCTCACGCTGCTCAACCCCGACGTCAACGTGGTCACCTACGACGTGCGCCTCGGCGCCGACAACGTGATGGACATCATCTCGGGCTACGACGTCATCGTCGACGGCACCGACAACTTCCCCACGCGGTTCCTCGTGAACGATGCCTCGGTGAAGCTCGGCATCCCGGTGGTGCACGGGTCGATCTTCCGCTTCGAGGGCATGGTCACCGTGTTCGACCCCAAGAACGGCCCCACCTACCGGGACATGGTCCCCGAGCCCCCGCCCGCCGAGCTCGCCCCGTCGTGCGCCGAGGCCGGCGTGCTCGGCGTGCTGCCTGGCATCGTGGGCTCGATCCAGGCCATCGAGACGATCAAGCTGATCCTCGGCCTCGGCGACCCGCTCGTGGGCCGGCTGCTCGCCTACGACAGCCTCGAGCAGACCTTCCGCGAGTACAAGGTGCGGATCGACCCCACCAACGAGATCACCTACGCCAACCGCGACGGCATCCAGGTGGCCGAGCTCGACGGGCTCTGCGCCCCGCTGCCGCTTCAGGCCCCGCCGGGGTCCTGACCTCGCCCGCTCGTCGGGTCGGTCCGGCTCGGCGGGACCACGCCCAGCACCGAGGCCAGCACCAGCAGCAGCCCGACCGCCGCGGCCGCCACGCCGAGCGCCTGCACCCAGGTGGGCCCCGCCGGCGACGCCAGCGCTGACCCGGGACCGGCAAGTGGATGGTCGGCCAGGTCGCGGATCGACGCGCGCGCCTGCACGGCCGTGAGCACGGCCAGGCCGGCGAGGACCACGGCGGTGGCCACCCGGCCGGCCAGGCGCACGAGCGCGGTGGCGAGCGCCGCGGCCAGCACCGGCACCGCGGGCAACAGGTAGCGCGGGTGGGGATTGCCGCCCCCGGCGGCGTGCTGGGCGGTGAGCACCACCGGCACCGCGCTGAGCGCGCCCACCGCCGCCCACGCCCGCGCCGGAAGGGGCGGGAGGGCGGCGGCGACCGCTGGCTGGTCGCCGTGGTCGGGCCGGCCCAGCACCACGAGCACCACCGTGGCCGCCACGCCGGCCACGGCGAGCACCTCGGCCACCCGGAACCACACCACCGGGTCCGACGCGAGCGGTGCGTCGGTCCGACGGGTGGCGATGGTGCGGAACGCCGACTCCCAGATCGTGTCGTCGCGCAGCTTGGACCAGATCGAGCCGGACGGCTCGCGCAGGAACTTGTCGAACAGCGCCTCGGAGCCGGTGGCGTCGCCGTAGCGGGCGACGTTGCGCGCGTACCACCAGCCGGCGAGCACCACGGTGGGCCCACCGAGCCGAGCGACCGTGGGCAGCACGGCGGTGCGCCCCCACGTGCCGATCAGCCCCAGGAGCCCAGCCGCCGCCGCGAACGCCAGCCCCATGGGTCGGACCGCGGCGACCGCCGCGCACCACACCCCGAGCACGAGCGCCCCCCGCCCACCCCCACCCCAGCGAATGTGCGGTACCCCAGCCGCGTTCGCGTCGATCTCGCGCGTGGAGTTCAGCAGGGCGACGAGGGCGCGGAGGACCCCCGTGGTGGCGAGCAGGGCGATGCCGTCGTTGAAGCCGAGGGCGGCCACGAAGCCGACGTGGGGGAGCAGGGCCACGAGCGCGGCGGTGCTGACGCCGACGGTCCGGTCGCCTCGCGACAGGTCGCGGCCGAGCAGGTAGGAGAGGGCCACGGCACCGGCGGTGGCGGCCACGTTCGCCAGGCGCAGTCCGAGCAGCGGCCCGCCGACGACCCCGAGCGCCCTCGTCGCGGTGGCCGAGGGCAGGGCGACGACGTAGGCGAGCGGCGGGTTGTTGGCCACCCACACGTCGCGCCGGCGAGCCGGTTCGGCGGCGAGTCGCTCGCGCAGGGCCGCACCCCCGTCCGCGGAGTCGATGGGCGAGTCGATCGTCGGGAGGTGTCCTCGCTGGAGGCTGAGGACGTAGCCGACGTGGGCCTGCTCGTCGATGTAGCGGTAGGGCGGCGTGGCCCACGCCTGGTACCAGGACCCGCCGGCCAGCAGGAGCACGGCGCCGAGCAGGCCGATCAGCGCCTCCCGTCGACCCCGGCGAACATCACGCGCCAGATCGACAGGAACGCGGCTGGGGTACCGCACATTCGCCTCGGGGTGGGTCAGTCTCGGACGGAGGCGGCGACCATCGTCCACGGGAACGGGCTGCGCACCGAGCGGACGTGGAAGCGGCGGCCGACCAGGTCGGCGAAGGCCTTCTTGCCCCAGTGGTTGATGTGGCCGGGCGTGTTGCCGAGGTCTCGCACGTACTTGCCCCGGGCCAGGTTGGCGGCGCACCAGATCGGCTCACGGGGCACCGACACCACGAGGTCCCGGCGGGCCACCCGGGCCAGCTCGGCCAGCGCGAGCTCGGGGAACGGCACGTGCTCGAGCACCTCGATGGCGAGGACGAGGTCGAAGGTGTCGTCGGGGAAGGGCAGCGTGGTGATGTCGCCGAACAGCGGGGCGAAGCCCTTGCCGTCCCAGTGGCCGGCCAGCTCGGGGTCGGGCAGGTCGAGCCCGCAGAACGTGGCGTCGGGCCAGCGCTGCGCCAGCCGGGCGGTCACCTCGCCCTCGCCCACGCCCACCTCGAGGATGCGCTCGGGCGACGTGTGCGGCAGCGAGGCGTCGAGGGCGGCGAAGAACCCCGCCATGAGCTTGCGCTCGACCGGGTTCGACGAGGCGTACTTGTCGTAGGTGTTGCCGGTGGGGACGTCGTCGGGCGCGGTGGCGGGTCCGGCGGGCACCGGGGCGCTCACGGCGCCACCGGCTCGCGCTCGTCGGCGCGGGACCGGTGGCCGGCCGGGAACGTGGGCGGCACGTCGCGCGTGTAGCCGGCGGCCGGCTGCACCTCGTGGGTGGCGCGGGTGGCCCGCCCGATGAGGTCGGCCAGCATGCCGATCACGAAGACCTGGAACGCCACGAGGAAGATCAGCAGCGTGTTGATGGCCACCCGGAAGTCCCGCGTGGTCACGTCGTAGCCGAGCTTCACCAGGCCGATGAACGTGAACAGGAACCCGATGGGCAGGAACACCCGGAACGGGTCGTAGGACAGCGTCATCCGGATGACCTGCAGGAGGTAGCGGCGGGTGTCCGACGCCCAGTGGAACTTCGACTTCCCGGCCCGGGTGGAGTACGTGATGGGCCAGTACTTCACCGTGTAGCCGTGGGCCAGGAAGGTGAGGGTGATCGTGGTCACGCAGCTGAACCCCGCCGGGAGCTGGCTCACGTACTGGAGGGCGACGTCGCGCCGGAACGCCCGCATGCCCGAGTTGAGGTCGGGGATCGGGGTCTGCACGAGGTAGGAGGCCAGCTTGCGGATGAACGCCTTGGCCGGCACCCGGAACAGCTTGTGGGTGCCCTCCTCCGACGTGCGGGCGCCCACCACCTGGTCGTAGCCCTCGAGCTCGCGGACCAGCTCCGGGATGAGGTCGTTGGGGTAGGACATGTCGACGTCGGTCCACACGACCACCCGGCCCCGGGCGGCGCGGGTGCCGTACTTGCGAGCGCTGCCCGAGCCCCGGTTGGTGAGGAACTGGATCAGGCGGATGCCCTCGATGGCCCGCAGCGCCTCGCCCGAGCCGTCGTCGGAGCCGTCGTCGATCACGATGATCTCGTAGGAGAACTCCGAGGCGTCCATGGCCGCCCGGATGCGATCGATCTCCTCGTGGAGGTGCCCCTTCTCGTTGAAGACGGGCAACACGATGCTGACGTCGAGCTCGTCGATCCCGGGGGGCGGGCCCGCAGCGTGGGGCGCCGGTGCTGCCTGCTCGGTCATGGGCAGCGAGGTTACCGGCACCCCTCGGACCGACGAGGAATCGACGGGCGGCCTCGGGGCCTCGAGCGGGGGTCGCAGCGGCTGCCGTCGGGCCCACCTGCCCCGGGCCGCCGTGAACCCACCGGTACGCTCGGTGACCGTGCCGCGCTCGCCCCGTCCTCGGTCCGCGCCCGGGGCGCGGGTCCCGGCCGTGGTGCTGGTGGCCACCGTCGCCTTCGGCGCGCTGGCCGCGCTGTGGTCGGTGGCGGTCCCGCTGCTCGAGGCGCCCGACGAGCCCGATCACCTCGCCCTCGTGCTCCACCTGGCCGACGGGAACCCGTACCCGGAGTTCGACGGCCTGCAGAGCCAGGCGGCGGTGTACCGGATGTGTCGTGTGTACGTGTCGTCGATCCGGGCCTGCCCCCGTGACGACGAGGTGGTGAGCCCCACGGGCATGCGCCGCCACCCCCGGGAGCAGGCGCCGCCCAAGTCCGAGCGGCCGGCCTGGGACGACCTGGGGGGCGACGAGCCGGTGGGCGCCCTCAACCAGATGCCCCAGCACCCGCCCCTCTACTACCAGCTCATGGCCGGCGTGCTGCGGGTGGAGCGGGCCGTCAACGGCGGCCCCTGGTCGCTCGACCGGGAGCTGGCCCTGCTGCGCCTCGCCAACGTGGCGCTGGTGACCCCGCTGCCGCTGCTGGCGTGGTGGGCCGCCCGTCGGTTCCGGCTCGACCAGGCCACCGCCATCGGGGCCTGCTTCGCCGTCTTCGCGGTGCCGATGCTCACCCACATCGGCTCCACGCTCAACAACGACAACCTCCTGAACCTCTGCGGCGCGCTCCTGGTGGCCCTGCTGGCGGGGGTCCTGCGAGGGGATCGCAGCCTCCGCACGGGGCTGGCGGTGGGCGCGGTCATCGGCGTGGGGCTGCTCACGAAGGCCTTCGCCGTGATCTTCCCGCCGCTCGCAGTGCTCGCCTACGCGATCGGGGCGGTGGTCGACCCGGACCGGCCGGCGTGGCGCGAGTCGGTGGCGCGCGTGGCCCGCCCGCTCGGGGCCGCCGGCCTCGTGAGCATCGTCCTGGCGGGGTGGTGGTACGTGGGCGTCCGGCTGCGCACCGGGTCGTTCACCCCCACCGTGGAGGACGCCGCCCTCACCAGCGCGCTCGCCCCCGCCGGCTTCGAGCCCCGGGTCGGCACCTTCCTGGGGCAGTTCCTGCCCGCCGTCGACACCCGGTTCTGGGGGTCCTACGGGGGGTACCCGGTGCGGCTGTCGGAGGGGGTCGCCTGGCTCCTGACCGCGTCGGTGGCGGCTGCCGTGGCGAGCGCGCTGGCCACCCGGGAGGCGCCGGGGGCGGCGCCGGGCTCCGAGCCGGCGCGGCGGCTGGCCACGGCGTGGTTCCTCGTGCCCGTGGCCGCCCTGGCCGTGCTGGTGGTGGGCCGCTCCTGGGGCATCTACGCCACCACGTCCAAGCTCGTGTTCGCGCAGGGTCGCTACCTGTTCGCCGGGCTGGTCGCCCTGGTCGTGCCGGTGGCCATGGGCATCCGTCGGGGCGCCGGGCGCTGGACCCCCTTCGTCCTCGTGGCGCTGGCCGCCGTGGCGCAGGCGCACGCGCTCCGTCGGTCGCTGGCCGACTACTGGGGTGGGCCCGGCCTCGGCCCTCGGGGCCAGGTGCGCGCCCTGGTGGCCTACAGCGGATGGCCCGGTGAGGTGGTGGCCCTCTTCGGCATCGCCGCAGCGGTGTCGGCGGGGGCGCTGGCCTGGACCTTGGTGGGCCTGGCCCGGACCGACCCCGACGAGCCCGACGCCATGGACCGCCGCGGCGGGCTCGACGAACCCGCCGGGGCCCCCGACCCCGGGCCGGCCAGGAGCCCGGCAGTAGGATCGGTCGCTCCATGACCGCCGCCGACGACGACGCCGCCCACCCGCCGGCCCCGCCCGACGACCCGGTCACCGAGGGAGCCGCGGTCGCCGCGGCCCCCGAGCCCGCCGATCGGCCCGGCGCCCGGCGCCTGGCCCTCGAGACCGCCGGCGTGGCCGCGCTGGCCTGGGCCTGGACGGCCGTGGTGCTGCGGATCTGGGACGCCCCGCTGCGCCTGCCCATCGACACCCGCTCCGACGCCACCCTCATCTCGATGATGGTGAAGAACATGCAGGAGCGCGGCTGGTACCTGAGCCAGCCTCGCCTCGGCGCCCCCTTCGGCCAGCAGTTCTACGACTTCCCCCACGGCGGCGAGAGCTTCCAGCTCCTGGCCATGAAGGTGCTGGTGGTGCTCACCGGCGACTGGGGCCTGGCGATCAACCTCTACTACCTCATCGGCTTCGGGGTGCTCGCCGCCGTCACCTTCCTCGTGCTGCGCCACCTGCGGTTCGGGCCGGTGGTGGCGGGCGTGGCCGCGCTGATCTTCACGTTCCTGCCGTACCACTTCGTGCACGCCCAGATGCACCTGTGGCGGTCCACGTACTACTCGGCGCCGCTCGGCGCCCTCCTCCTGGTGTGGGCGTTCACCTGGCGGGACCGCTTCCTCGTGGATCCGGGCCGCACCGGCCGGGGGACGCTCCGCGGCAACCTTCGGTGGCGTCGGGTGGCGGGCGCTGCGGCCATCGCCGTGGTCATCGGTGGCACCGAGACGATGACCACCGGGTTCACGATGGTCCTGCTCGCGTCGGGGGCCATCGTGGCCGCGATCCGCTTCCGGGAGCCGGCGCGGCTGCTGGTGGCCGGGGCGCTCATCGCCGTGATGGGTGCCACGTTCCTCGTGCTGAGCTACCCGACGCTGAACTTCTACCGGGTGCACGGCACCAACGAGGAGGCCGCCCGGCGCCTCGTCACCGAGAGCGAGCTCTACAGCCTCAAGATCAGCCGCATGATCACGCCCCAGGGCGGGCACCGCTTCGAGCCGTTCTCCGACATCGGCACGCGGGCGCAGGACCGCAGCCCGGTGCGCAGCGAGGGCGGCCAGGCCCTCGGCATCCTCGGCACCGCCGGGTTCTTCGGGGCGCTCTACGGGGCCTTCGCCGGGCGGCGCCGGCTGCGCGAGGAGGGCCCCGACGTGCGGCCCGCCTGGGACCGCGGGGTGCTGCTCGAGCAGGCCACGTCCACCACCGTCCTCGCGCTCCTGTTCGGCACCGTCGGTGGCCTGGCGGTGATCGTGGCCATGGCCGGGTTCTCGCAGATCCGCGTGTGGAACCGCATCGTGCTGTTCGTGGCGTTCTTCGCCATGGTGATGGTGGCGAGGTGGGCCGAGCACCTCGTGGCCTGGGTCCGCCGCCGCTCCTCGCGCCCCACGCCGGTCCTCGCCGCCCTCGCCGTGGGCGTCCTGGCGTTCGGCATCTGGGACGGCATCCCGCCCCAGCGCGAGAGCTACGCCGCCATCGAGGCCCGCCACGCCAACGACCGGGAGTTCGTGGGGCGCATCGAGGCGCAGATGCCGGCCGGCACCGCCATCTTCCAGCTGCCGATCATCCCGTTCCCCGAGGAGCCGCCGCCGGGGAAGATGCTCGACTACGACCACCTCCGCGGGTTCCTGGCCGACGACGGCTCGTCGCTCGAGTGGAGCTACGGGTCCATCCGCGGTCGTCCGAACAGCCGCTGGCAGCTGTACCTGCGCGACCACGTCGGTCCGGTGGGCGCCCTGCCGGCGCTGCTCGGCATGGGCTTCACCGGCATCTGGGTGGACACCTTCGGCTACACCGACGGCGGCGCCGAGGCCCGTCAGATCCAGGACGCGGTGGGCGTGGAGCCGCTGGTGTCATCCGACGGTCGCTTCCTGTTCTTCGACCTGCGGCCCTACCGGGCGTCGCTGCCGCTCACCGACGACGAGCTGCGCCAGGCGGCCCGAGACCTGCTGAAGGTCGAGCCGCCGGCGGCACCCTCGTGAGCGAGCTGGAGGTCGGCGAGTCCGAGGACGTCGGCGCGGCCGACGACGCCGCGCCGAGCACCGGCGGACCGGGCCGCGCCGCGCGGCTCATGGCCCTGGCCGGGCTCGTGTTCGGCGGGCTGGCCGTGGCCTTCGTGGTGCGCACGCTCGTGCACGAG
>JAHBSN010000015.1 GCA_019639095.1 Actinomycetota bacterium | reverse complement strand
TCGACCGCCGGGTGAAGGGGGCGGCGTGAACACCACCTCGACCGTTCCCGAGGACCGGACCCCCGACCGGGTGCGACGCGAGCTCTCGGACGCCAACATCTCGATCGGACGCCGGGTCCGCAACCGGGCGGCCACCGTGGCGATGGCCGTCGCGTTCCTGCTGGCGGCCGGACCGCTGGTCCTGATGGCCGCCAACGTGTTCAGCCAGGGTCTGCCGGCGGTGACCAACCTCGACTGGTGGACCCAGCCGATCCCCGCGGACGTGGGCCGGGCCGACCTGGCCGGCAACGAGCAGCTCCAGGACCTGGGCTTCGGCGACCAGGCGGCCGACCCCGACAGCACCGCCAGCACCGACAGCGCCGACAGCAGCACCGACGGCTTGGTGGCGCTCGGGATGCAGCCCGCCATCGTCGGCACCTTCCTGACCGTCCTCGGCGCGTCGGCCCTGGCCATCCCGCTGGGGATCATGGGAGCGGTGTACCTCAACGAGTACGGCAAGCGGAACCGCCTGGCCAGCTTCATCCGATTCATGACCGACGTCATGACCGGCGTGCCGTCGATCGTGATGGGCATCTTCATCTACACGCTGTGGGTGCTCGAGTTCGGCCAGGGCCGCTCGGCGTTCGCCGCCTCGCTGGCGCTCGCCTGCCTCATGTTGCCCATCGTCGTGCGCTCGAGCGAGGAGATGCTCCGCCTCGTGCCCGACGCCCTCCGCGAGGGCAGCGCCGCCCTCGGCGCCCGCACCTGGAAGACCACCGTCCGGGTGGTGCTGCCCACCGCGCTGCCGGGCCTGGTGTCGGGGAGCATGCTCGCCGTGGCCCGCGCCGCCGGCGAGACGGCCCCGGTGCTGTTCACCATCGGCGCCGCCAACACCGTGGCCCAGGCCACCACCGTGTCGGGCCAGAGCACCACGCTCTCGTTCCAGATCTACAACCTGATCACCAACGGCGGGACCATCTCCCCGCAGATGGCCTGGGGTGCGGCGTTCACCCTGATCGCCATCGTGCTGATCCTGACCACCCTGGCCCGAACCGTGAGCGCCCGGTTCACGATGCGCTGATGATGCCCGAGGAGATCCCGATGCCCGCTGAGCTCACCGACGCCCCCGCCCCCGTGGCGGCCGACGACGCCGTCCGAGCCGCAGGAGCGCCGGCCGACGCGCCCGTGGTGTTCGACGTCGACCGCCTCTCGGTGCTCTACAGCGGTTTCCGAGCCGTGCGAGACGTCTCCCTCGACGTGTCGAAGAACGAGATCACCGCGTTCATCGGCCCGTCGGGCTGCGGCAAGACCACCGTGCTGCGGTGCTTCAACCGCATGAACGACCTGATCCAGGGCGCGGTGGTGGAGGGGTCGCTCCGCTTCCACGGCGTGGACCTCTACGCCAAGGACGTCAACCCGGTGGAGGTCCGGCGCCGCATCGGGATGGTGTTCCAGAAGCCGAACCCGTTCCCCAAGTCGATGTTCGACAACGTGGCCTACGGGCCCCGCCTCGCCGGCATCCGCAAGCGGGCCGAGCTCGAGGAGATCGTGGAGCAGGCCCTGCGGGGCGCGGCGCTGTGGGACGAGGTGAAGGACCGCCTCGACAAGTCGGCCCTCGGGCTCTCGGGCGGCCAGCAGCAGCGCCTCTGCATCGCCCGCGCCATCGCCGTGCGGCCCGAGGTGATCCTCATGGACGAGCCGTGCTCGGCGCTGGACCCGGTGGCCACCCTGCGGATCGAGCAGCTCATGCAGGAGCTCAAGTCGGAGTACACGATCGTGATCGTCACCCACAACATGCAGCAGGCGGCCCGCGTCTCGGACCGCACCGCCTTCTTCTCGGTGGACGTCGACGCCGCCTCGGGCGACCGCACCGGCGAGCTCGTGGAGTACGACCGGACCGAGAAGATCTTCAGCCAGCCGTCGGACTCCCGCACGGAGGACTACGTGACCGGACGGTTCGGCTGAATGGCGGGGCCGCTGCGCGCCGCCTACGCGGCCGAGCTCGACCAGCTGCGCCTCCAGGTGGAGCTCATGGCCGTGCGCGTCGACGAGAACCTCGAGCGGATGCGGGCGGTGCTCGACACCGGCGACGAGGTGCTCGCCGGCCAGGCGATCGCCGCCGACGACGAGATCGACGCCATGAGCGTGTCGCTCACCGAGCGCTGCTACGACCTGCTCGCCCGCGAGCAGCCCGTGGCCGGCGACCTCCGGTTCATCGTCTCGGTGCTTCGGGTGCTGGGGGAGTTCGAGCGGATCGGCGACCTCGCCCTGCGGGTGGTGAAGGTGGCGCCCGAGCTCGACGTCGTCCAGCGCAACCCGAGCACCTACGACGTGGTGCTCTCCATGGCCGACACCGCCATCGAGCGCTACCGGGAGGCCATGCGAGCGTGGTCGGGGCCGTCGATCGACGTCGCCGAGCGCATGCTCGACGATCCGCCGCCCACCCGGCACCTCGACGAGCGCCTCACCTCCGAGCTGCTCGCCCTCGAGGGGTCCGGTGCGGCGGCCACGGCCATCCGTACCCTGGTGGTGGGGAGGTCCCTGGAGCGGATCGCGGACCACGCGGGCATCATCGCCGCCCGTCTGCTGTTCCTCGCCACCGGGGACTCCGATCGACTGGCCCAGGAGGTCCGATGACCACGAACGAACCCGAAGCGCCGGTCACGTCCGACATCCGCACGCAGTTCCACGGCGAACTCGACCACATCCAGGCCGAGACGCTCCGCCTGGCCGCCATGGTCACCGAGCGCATCCCGTGGGGCACCGAGGTGCTGCTCGGCACCGACCTCGCCGCCGCCCAGGCCCTGATCGACGCCGACGACGACCTCGACGTGCTCTCGATCGAGCTGGAGGAGCGCTGCTACCAGGCGCTCGTGCTCCAGGCCCCCATGGCGCGCGACCTCCGCTTCCTCGTCACCGCCCTCCGCCTGGTGTCCGAGCTCGAGCGGTCCGGCGACCTCATGGTCAACGTGGCCAAGGCCATGCGCCGCCTCTACGGCACGGCCATGGATCCGAAGCTGCGCGGCCTGATCTCGCGCATGGGCGAGGAGGCGCAGCGGCTGATGCTCGTGGCCATCGACGCCTACGCCGAGGCCGACGAGGGCAAGGCCGCCGCCCTCGACGACATGGACGATCGCCTCGACAACCTGCACAAGGACTACATCCAGGCGATCTTCGAAAGTCATCGCGCCGGCAACGTCGACCTCGAGGCCGGGGTGCAGCTCGCCCTGGTGGGCCGCTACTACGAGCGCATCGGCGACCACGCCGTGAACATCGGCGAGCGGGTCCGGTACATGGTGTCGGGCTGGCTGCCCGAGCACACGGGCGCGGCGCGGGTGGCGGCGCGCACCGAGCACCCCCCGCCGGGCGATTGACGTGCTGCGCGCCGCGTCGCTCCGGCGGCGCCTCGACGACCTCCGGGCCCGCTTCGAGCCCGAGCCGGTCGCCCCGAGCGCCTCGCTCGGCGAATCGGTCGACCGGCTGGGCGCCGCCGTCGAGCGCCACTTCGCCCTGCAGCTCGGCACCCAGCAGACCGCCGACCGGCTGCTCCACGCCCTCGACGTCGTGCCCCAGGGCATCGTCCTCGCCGATCGCAGCGCCCAGATCGTGTTCCGCAACCGGGCGGCGTCGGAGTTCTTCACCGGGCGCCACAGCGAGGCACTCGTGGAGTCGGCCATCTCCGAGCTGATCGCCGCCGCCGCCGGCGGCGAGGCCGGCACCCAGACCCTCGAGCTCTACGGCCCGCCCCGTCGCGCGCTCCAGCTGCGGGCCGTGCCGTTGCACGAGGACGCCCCCGACGCCGAGCCGGCCGGCGCCTTCCTCGTGGTGGACGACGTCTCCGAGCGCCAGCGCCTCGACGCCGTCCGGCGGGACTTCGTGGCCAACATCAGCCACGAGCTCAAGACGCCCGTGGGCGCCCTCGGCGTGTTGGCCGAGACCCTCGCCGGCGAGCACGACCCCGAGGTGATCGCCCGGCTGGCCGAGCGCATGCAGCAGGAGGCGTTCCGCGTCGCCCGCACCATCGACGACCTGCTCCAGCTCAGCCAGATCGAGGCCCGCGAGCTGCCCACCCGAGACGTGGTGCCGGTGCACCTGGTGCTGGCCGAGGCGGTCGACCGCACCCGCGCCGCCGCCGAGCTCCAGGGGGTGTCGCTCGTGGTCCACGAGCCCTCCCCCCGCCTCACCGTGGTGGGCGACCGCCGCCAGCTCGTGTCGGCCCTGGCCAACCTGTGCGACAACGCCGTGAAGTACTCCGACCGCGGCGACGAGGTGTCGCTCGCGGCGCGCTCGGACGGCTCGTGGGTGGAGGTCGACGTGGCCGACGAGGGCATCGGGATCCCCGGTACCGACCTCGAGCGGGTCTTCGAGCGGTTCTACCGGGTGGACCGGGCCCGCAGCCGCGACACCGGCGGCACCGGGCTGGGCCTGGCCATCGTCCGCCACGTGGTCCAGAACCACGAGGGGAGCGTCACGGTGCGCTCCCGGGAGGGCGAGGGCTCCACGTTCACGCTCCGCCTCCCCGCCGGTCCCGGACCGGTGGCCGTGTCCCCTCCCGCCCCTCCCCGAAAGGCCGCCGGCTGATGTCCGCACCCACCACCACCATCCTCGTCGTGGAGGACGAGGCCAGCTTCGTGGAGGCCCTCACCATCGGCCTCGGTCGTGAGGGGTTCCGCGTGCAGGTGGCCCGAGACGGTGCCCAGGCGCTCGACCTCTTCGACGCCGTGAAGCCCGACCTCGTGCTGCTCGACGTGATGCTCCCCAAGATCTCCGGCATCGACGTGTGCCGCGAGCTGCGCAAGCGCTCGGCCGTGCCGATCATCATGGTCACCGCCAAGGGCTCCGAGATCGACACGGTGGTGGGCCTCGAGGTGGGGGCCGACGACTACGTCACCAAGCCCTACCGGCTCCGCGAGCTCGTGGCGCGCATCCGCGCCGTGCTGCGCCGCCACGGCGGCGAGGCCCCGGCGGCCGAGGACGCCACCGGCGAGGTGCTGGTGGTGGGCGACGTGTCGCTCGACCCGGCCCGCCACGAGGTGGTGGTGCGCGGCGAGGAGGTGGCGCTCCCGCTGAAGGAGTTCGAGCTCCTGACGATCCTGCTCGAGAACGCCGGGCGGGTGCTCGCCCGGGAGGTCCTGATCGATCGCGTGTGGGGCCACGACTACGTGGGCGACACCAAGACCCTCGACGTGCACGTGAAGCGGCTGCGGGCGAAGGTGGAGCAGGACCCCTCGAACCCGTCGCGGATCGTCACCATCCGGGGCCTCGGCTACAAGTACGAGGCCCCGCGCGCCGCCCGGGCCTGACGGGCATCGAGCGGTGACCCCCGTACCATGGCAGGGGTGACCAACTCCTTCGACCCCCGCCTCGAGCCCCACCCGGGCACGCCTGCGGGGGCCAAGGCGTTCGTGATCACGCCCTTCGCCCGCCTGGCCCGCACCCACGCCGCGTCCACCATGGCCGACGCCATGGTGGCCGCCTCGCTCGCCGGCTCCCTGTTCTTCAACCTCCCCGCCGACGGTGCCCGCGGCCCCGTGCTCCGCTACCTCGTGATCACGATGCTCCCGTTCGCGGTGCTGTCGCCGCTGATCGGGCCGCTGATCGATCGCATGAAGGGCGGCCACCGCCTGGTGGTCATCGGCTCGGCCGCCGCCCGCGCCCTCATCTGCTACCTGCTCATCTCCCGCATCACCGGCGAGAGCACGGTGTTCTTCCTGCTCGCCCTGTGCCTGCTGGTGGGCCAGAAGTCGTACCAGGTGGCCCGCAGCGCCCTGGTGCCGGCGGTGGTCGACAGCGACGCCGAGCTGGTGCAGGCCAACTCGAAGCTCTCGCTCATCTCCGGCGTCTCGGGGTTCGTGGGCGTGATCCCCGCCGGCATCCTCCTGAAGGCCTTCGGCGCCCAGTGGTCGATCGGCCTGGCCATGTGCACCTACGTGGTGGCGGCCGTGCTCGCCCTGGGCATCTCCCGCGCCCAGGTGGCCACCGCCGAGGCCGACGAGACCGAGCGCCACGAGCTTCGGGGGGCCACCATCATCATGGCGGGCAGCGCCATGGGGCTGATCCGGGCTTGTGTCGGCTTCCTCACCCTGCTGGTGGCGTTCGACTTCCGCGGTGGGGACCGCCCGGCCTGGCAGTTCGGCGTGGTGGGCGGGGTGAGCGTGCTGAGCCAGCTCGCGGGTGCCGCGGTGGCGCCCCGCCTGCGCCAGATCACCTCCGAGGAGAACATCCTCACCGGCGTGCTCGCGCTGCTGGTGGTGGGCGGGTTCCTCGCCCTGGTGGTGGGCGAGGTGCTCGGCGCCTCGCTGCTGGGCGCCTGCGTGGGCTTCGCCGCCGGCGCCGGCAAGCTGGCCTTCGACTCGATCCTCCAGCGGGACGCCCCCGACGCCAACCGCGGCCGGGCCTTCGCCCGGTTCGAGACCCGGTTCCAGGTCACGTGGGTGATCGGTGCCCTCATCCCCGTGGCCATCCACCTGCGGGCCACCGTCGGGTTCTTCGTGCTGCTCAGCCTGGCCCTCGCCGCCTTCGGGTCCTACACCGTGGGCCGGCTCGCCTACGCCCACCGCACCGGGTCGCACCAGAGCGCCGCCACCGCCGCCGCCGTGGAGATCGAGGACCGCTTCGCCGAGGTCTCCGGTGAGGTGCGAGACCGGCTGACCTCCGCGCCGCGGGCGGCGTTCCGCCGGTTCCGGTCTCGTCCGGGCGAGGTGGTCGAGGGCGACCCCGAGGGCTACGACGACGGCGAGTACGAGGTCCACGACGAGTACGCCGACGACGACTACGACTACGACGACTACGACGAAGACGCGCTGCCCGAGTGGGCCGACGCCCCCACCGAGGACGATCCCGAGGGGGCCTACCCCTGGGTGCCGCCCCAGGACCCCGACCCCGGGCCCAGCCCCTACCTCGAGGACGTGGATCCCACCGTGCACAACCCGTTCCCGTGGTCGCCCGAGGGGGCCGACCGCCCGGGCCGGCCGTTCTGACCCGACCTCGCCGCGCCGGCGGGCTCAGTCCAGTTCGATGCGGGCCAGCCAGAGGCCCGGTGCCGCCACCTCGTTGGGGGTGGGGAGCACCTCGGCCGAGGCCCAGAGGCGCTCCAGCCCGGCGTCGCCGGCCCGCTCCACCACGCCGTCGACGAACGCCCGGCCGCGGTCGAAGTGGTCCTGGGTGAGGTCGAGGCCGAGGAGCCGCTCCACGAAGCGGTCGCTGGCGGCGGCCTCCACCCGGCGGCGGCGCATGGCCTCGGTGATGCGGGAGTAGCCGCCCACGAGGCCCTGGCCCACCTGGTCCATCACGTGGTCGACGTAGCCGACCACCACGGTGACCAGCGCCTCGACCCACGGGAGGATCTCGTCCTGGCGCGGGGTGCGGACGGCGCCGAGCACCACCTCGGGATCGCCCATCAGCTCCTGGAACCGGGCCATGGGATCGCCGCCGGACGGGTCGGCGTCGAGGTCGCCCAGCTTGCTGGCCAGCGCGTCGGGGTCGGACTCGAAGGCCCCGGCGTAGTCGAGCAGCAGCTCCTGGAGCCGGTCGCGCACGTGGGGCGTGGAGAGCACGACGTGGTGGGTGAGCTGGTGGAGGCAGACCCACATGCGGAGGTCGTCGGGCTCCATGGACCAGTCGTCGGCGAACTCGGCGAGGTTCCGCGACACCACCAGGAGCTCGTTGGACGACGGCCGGGGGATGGGCAGGTCGTAGAGGCCGAAGCTGCGGGTGGCGAGGTGGCCCACCAGGGAGCCGGTGGTCATGCCGAGCAGCATCGGGCTCAGCAGCCCCATCACCTGCGAGAGCCACGCCTCGGTGGGGTCGCCCTCGGGGAGCTCCACCTCCTCGGCGGGCGGGCGCTGGAGCGCCGTGGCCATGGCCTCCACGAGGGGCCGGTAGGCCTCGAGGGTGGTGAGCGCCCACTCGGAGCGCGTGACCGGCCGGATCACGAGCGGGCGGACGTTGCGGTTGGTCTCGAGCCCGGTGGCCTGGGCCACGTGGAGCTCGGCCACCCGGGTGAGCTGCTCGAAGTAGATGCGCTCGGTGGGGTCGACGTTGGGCTCGCCCTCGCCGCCGGTGGCGATCGACAGCGCGAGCTGGCGGGCCCCGTCCCACTGCACGGGCCCCTGGGTGCCGAGCATCTTGAGCAGGTCGCCGAAGAACGGCATGCCCTCGAACGGGTTGCTGCCGGAGCTCATGCAGGCATCGTAGGGCGGCGATCGCGTGGTGCGTCTGGCAGGGATGGCCGGTCGGCGGGCATGCTCCACCCATGGCACGCGTGGTGGTCACGGGGGCGGCGAGCTCGCTCGGGCGGAAGGTGGTCACGCTCCTGACGGCGCGGGACGACGTCGACGCCGTGGTGGCGGTCGACCTGCGGGCCGCCCGGGTGCCCGGCGCCGAGGTCCGCCAGCTCGACCTCGTCACCCACGACCTGGGGTCCGCCTTCGCCGGGGCCGACGGCGTGATCCACCTCGCATCGGTGTTCGGCCCGGCGCTGCAGGGCCCCGAGGTGCAGGACGGCCTCGAGGTCACCATGGCCCGCCGCGTGCTCGAGGCGGCGGCCGAGGCCGGCGCCCGGCGCGTGGTCGTGCTCTCCAGCGCCACCGTCTACGGGCCGTGGGCCAACAACGCGGTCCCGCTCACCGAGGAGGCGCCGCTGCGCCCCCATCCCGACCTCGCGTTCGCCGTGCAGAAGGCGGAGGTGGAGCGACTGTGCGCCGAGTGGGCCGCCGACCACCCCGACGCCACGGTGGCGCGGCTCCGCCCGGCGCCGGTGGTCCACGACGGCGACGGCAGCTGGTTGGCCGAAGCCCTGCACGCCGCCGCCGACCTCCCCACCGGCGACGAGACGCCGGCCCAGTACCTCCACGTCGACGACCTGGCGTTGGCCGTGGTTGCCGTGTGGGCCGCCGGGGTCGACGGCGCGATCAACGTGTCGCCCGACGGCTGGCTGACCCCCACCGAGCGCCAGGCGCTCGACCCCGTGCCCAAGGTGCGCCTGCCCGAGCCGGCGGCGGTGGCCGTGGCCAGCTGGCGCTACCGGCTGCGCCTCGCGCCCACGTCGCCGGGGATCCTCGCCTACGCCCGCCACCCCTGGGTGGTGGCCAACGACCGGCTCACCGCCCTCGGCTGGTCGGCCACCCACAGCAACGAGGAGGCCTACGTGGCCGGGCACGAGGCCCGGGCGATCGAGGCCATCAGCCCGCAGCGCCGGCAGGAGCTCGCCCTCGGCGTGGCCGGCGCGGCGATCGCCGGCCTGGTGGCCGGCGGCATCGCCCTGGCCCGAGCCCGGAGCCGCCGGGCCCGCTGAGCGAGCTCAGCCGGCGAGCACGGCGTCAGGCGGCGCCGTCGATCACGATGGCGGTCAGGAGGGAAACGAGGACGGTGAGCAGGACGCCGTACGCGACCACCATCGGCCGAACCCGGCCCCCGGCCGTTCGCCACTCCACCAGCAGCCCCACCTCCGACCGGAGATCCTGAGGGAAGGGCGGTCCGGCGGGCTCGCCGCCATAGGTCGTGAGCGGGGCGTCGAGGGCGTGTGCGGCGCGCCGCGCGGTCATCAGCGAGGGAAGGCGCAATCCGATCGTGCGCTCCTCGATCCGCCGGCTCCCGACCAGCTCGACGTGGAGGGGGTCGACGGGACGCCGGTCGAGCACCACCACGTGGGACGGCTGGCCGCGCCCGCCCGACTTCGCAACGCTGACCACATCGCAGGGGGCGAACCGATCTTCCCTGAAGAGCCGGATCACCCGTACCTCATCGCCGGTGATCACGAGCCGCTCGCGCACGGAGGTGGCGATGACGAAGCAGGTGAGGATGGGGAAGAACCACGCCGTGAACGCGTCCTCCGAGCCGCTGACGGCGGAACGCACCGAGAGGGCGCTGATCGCGAGGTAGGTCGCAGGCACGCCCAGGAGCCCGACCAGACTGGGGCGCACGATCGTCTCGTCGTCGGTCGGTGCCCCGTGGTCCTGGCCGCTGGTCCGCACCTCGATCCTGTCGGCCGGTGCAGCCGCGTGGTGAAGAGCGGTCGGTTCCCGCCAGGCCCGCTGAGCGAGCTCAGCCGGCGAGCACGGCGGTGCACGAGGCGCTGGTGGCGCCTCGGCGGTACTGCACGCTGACCTGGTCGCCGGGCTCGTGGGCGCGCAGGGCGACCACGAGGTCGCTGGCGTCGTCGACCTCTAGGTCGCCCACGGCCACCACCACGTCGTCGACCTCCAGGCCGGCGTCGGCGGCCGGGCTGTCGGGCGACACGCGGGTGATGCGGGCGCCGCCGGCCACGGCCAGCACGGTGGCGGCCGCCGGGTCCAGGTCCACCGCCCGCACGCCCAGCCAGGCCCGGCGCACCACGCCGTGGTCTCGGAGGTCGGTGGCCACCTCCACGAGGGCCTCGGCGGGCGTGGCCGCGCCCAGCCCGGTCTCGGCGGCGTTGCCGACGACGAGGCCGAGCAGCGAGCCGTCGGCGTCCACGAGCCCGCCGCCGAGCGCATCGAAGGGCACGGCGCGGTCGAGCTGGATCGCGTCGTGGAGGACGAGGTCGCCCACGGTGGCCCGCTCGCGGGCCGATCGCACGATCACGCCGGCCACCGTGGCGCGCTCGGCGCCGGCGCCGTGGTCGCTCGAGCGGGCCCCCACCACGGCGACGGCCTCGCCCGAGCGGGTGCTGCGGCCCGCCACCGACACGGGCTCGCCCACCGTGCGGTCGGCCACCAGGGCGGCGACGCCGGTGGCGGGATCGGTGCCGGCCACCCGCACCGCGCGCGACACGCCGTCGGTGCCCTGCACGAGCAGCGAGGTGGCGCCGGCCACGGAGGCCGCCGAGGCCGCGAGCGTGCCGTGGCGGTCGATCCACACGGCGGTGGCCACCGTCCAGGCGCCGGCCCGCTCCACCCGGAGCACGGCCACCGACGGGGCGAGCTGGGCGGCCAGGCGCTCGGTGGGCACGGTGTTGGCCGTGAACGACGCCACCTGGTTGGCGAGCGTGGTCCGCACCGCCACGGGCTGCTCCTGCTTCTCGACCACGCGGGTGGGCCGGGCCCACCACATGGCGCCCACCGCCACCACCGCGCCCACGAGGCACGCACCGGCCAGGGCGGTGAGGGCCGGACCGCGGCCGCCCGGCTCGGGGGCCGGCGGCAGGCTCCGCGGACCCAGCTCGGACGGGTGCCGCCACAGCCGGTCGTCGGGTGGGAGCAGGCGATCGGGTCGCGGCCGCTCGTCGTCGGGGTCGTCGTCGAACGGCATCGCGGCGATCGTAACGAAGGGCTGCTCGCGATTGTCCGCGGACCGGGCCGGCCGGCCGTCGACCTCTACCATGGACGCATGCCCACCCCGCACGCGCTCGCGGCCCCGGCCTCGGGCGACGAGTGGCTCGCCTGCGTCGACGCCCCGCTGGACCCCGGTCGGGCCGCCGCCTGGGTGGTGGTGCCCTCGTGCGGGGCGGTGGTCACCTTCGCCGGCACGGCGCGCGACCACGCCGCCGACGACGACGGCACCGTGCGCACCGGCGTGCACCTCCTCGAGTACGAGGCGTACGAGGAGCACGTCGTGCCCGTCCTGCGTCGGGTGGCCGACGGCGTCCGCCACCACCACCCCCACGTTGGTCGGGTGGTGCTGTGGCACCGCGTGGGGCCCCTGGCCGTGGGCGACGTGGCGGTGGTGGTGGCGGTGTCCACGCCGCACCGCGCCGCCGCCTTCGACGCCGCCCGCTGGGCCATCGACGAGGTGAAGGCCACGGCGCCGATCTGGAAGCGCGAGCACTGGTCCGACGGCGTGGCCTGGGGCCGGTCGGAGGTGGCGGCGCCGTGACCGTGCTCGCCTACCTGCTGGTGCCGGTGCTCGTGGTGGCCATCGCCGCGTCGATCACCTGGGCCCGCAACCGCCAGCCCACCTCGCTCCAGTCCGGCGTCGACTCGTTCCGGCGCGAGATGGACGCGCTCTCGCCCGACGCCGACCCGCGCAACCGTCGGCGCGCCGAGCCCGGCGGCAGCCGCCCGGCGTCCGGACCGAGGCCCGGGCCGCCCCGGCGCGCCCACGGACCCGACGAGGACGCCTGATGGCGCGCGACCTCGCGATCGACCTCGGCACCGCCAACACGCTGGTCTACGCCAAGGGCCAGGGCATCGTGCTCAACGAGCCGTCGGTGATCGCCCTCAACCAGCAGACCGGCGACGTGCTGGCCATGGGGCAGGAGGCCTGGCAGATGATCGGCCGCACGCCCGGCTACATCGTGGCCGTGCGTCCGCTGCGCCAGGGGGCCATCACCGACTTCGACGTGACCCAGCGCATGATCCGGCTGCTGCTCCAGCGCGCCGGCGTGTCGAAGTTCAACCGGCCGCGCGTGGTGATCTGCGTGCCGTCGGCCATCACCGAGGTCGAGCGCCGGGCGGTCACCGAGGCGGCCCGCCGGGCCGGGGCCGCCGACGCCCAGCTGATCGAGCAGCCCATGGCCGCCGCCCTCGGTGCCTACCTGCCGGTCAACGAGCCCATCGCCAACATGGTCATCGACGTGGGCGGCGGCACGTCCGAGACCGCCCTCATCAGCCTCGGCGGGGTGGTGGCGCTGCAGGCGGTGCGCGTCGGGTCCTTCGACATCGACACCGCCATCCAGACCTACATCCGCCGGGAGTACGGCATCGCGGTGGGCGAGCGCACCGCCGAGGAGATCAAGGTGGCCATCGGGTCGGCCTGGCCGGTCCAGGAGGAGGTGAAGGCCGAGGTGCGCGGCCGAGACCTCATGAGCGGCCTCCCCAAGACGGTGATCCTCTCGCCCGCCGAGGTCCGCGAGGCCATCTCCGAGCCGGTCACCTCCATCGTGCAGTCGGTGATCGCCTGCCTCGGCGAGGCACCGCCCGAGCTGGCCCACGACCTGATCGTGCGCGGGATGCACCTCGTGGGCGGCGGCGGGATGCTCAAGGGCCTCGCCCACCGGATCGCCGAGGAGACCGAGATCCCGGTCACCCTGGTGGAGCAGCCGCTCGAGGCGGTGGTGATGGGGGCGGGTCGCTGCATCGAGGCCTACGACCAGCTTCGGGTCATGTTCATGGGGGCCCGCGGCTAGTGTGACGCCCACCACACGCCCAGGGAGACCTCTTTGGCCTTGCTCGACGTTCGAGACGTGTCCGTGCGCTTCGGCGGCGTGGTCGCTCTCGACGGACTCACCTTCGACGTCGGTGCCGGCGAGATCTGCGCCCTGATCGGCCCCAACGGGGCGGGCAAGACCACGCTGTTCAACTGCGTGAGCCGGCTCTACGAGCCGACCGAGGGCCACATCACCTTCGACGGCGCCGACCTGCTCGCCCAGGAGCCGCACAAGATCGCCCGCCTGGGCGTGGCCCGCACGTTCCAGAACCTGGCCCTGTTCCCCGCGCTCACGGTGCTCGAGAACGTGATGGTGGGTGCTCACACCGAGGGCAAGGTCGGGGTGGGCCGGGCCATGGTGCGCGCCGGCGTCGGCCGGGAGGAGAAGCGCCTCCGCCAGACCTGCGGCGAGATCCTCGACCGCCTCTCGCTCGGCCACCTGGCCCACCGTCCCGCGGTCGGGCTGCCCTTCGGCACGCTCAAGCGGCTCGAGTTCGCCCGGGCCCTGGCCTCGGCGCCCAAGCTGCTGCTGCTCGACGAGCCGGCCAACGGGCTCACCCACGGGGAGGTCGACGAGCTCGGCGAGACCATCCGCCAGATCCGCGACCAGTTCGACCTCACGATCCTGCTCGTGGAGCACCACATGGCCATGGTGATGTCGATCTCCGACATGGTCGTGGTGATGGAGTTCGGCCGGAAGATCGCCGAGGGCACGCCCGCCGAGGTCCGCAACGACCCCAAGGTGATCGAGGCCTACCTGGGGGCGCCGGCGTGAGCCTGCTCGAGCTGCGCGACGTCTCCGGGGGCTACGGCCCGGTGCAGGTGCTGCGCGACCTGCGGCTGGAGGTGGCCGAGGGCGAGGTGGCGGTGATCCTCGGCGCCAACGGCGCCGGGAAGACCACCACGCTCCGCGCCATCTGCGGCATGTTGGACCGCGTCGAGGGGCAGGTGTTCTTCGACGACTCGGAGGTCACGTCGCGCTCCACCCAGGCCATCGCCCGCGCCGGGGTCGCCCACGTGCCCCAGGGCCGGGGCACCTTCACCGACCTCACCGTCGACGAGAACCTGCGCCTCGGCGCCATCAACCGCCGCGACAACGGCGTGGAGGCCGACCTCGACCGCTGGTACGAGGCGTTCCCCCGCCTCGCCGAGCGTCGCACCCAGGCGGCGGGCTCCATGTCGGGCGGCGAGCAGCAGATGCTCGCCATCGCCCGGGCGCTGATGAGCCGGCCCCGCCTGCTGCTGCTCGACGAGCCGTCGCTCGGGCTCGCCCCCCTCATCACCAAGGAGGTCTTCGACCGCCTCGGTGAGATCAACCGCACCGAAGGGCTCACCATGCTGATCGTGGAGCAGAACGCCACCCTGGCGCTGGCCATCGCCCACCGCGGGTACGTGCTCGAGACCGGCACCATCGTGGCCAGCGGCGACGCCGCCGAGCTCACCGCCGACGAGGGCGTCCGCAAGGCGTACCTGGGCTTCTGATGGACCTCTTCTTCGACCAGGTGCTCAACGGCGTGGGCACGGGCGTCATCTACGCCTCGGTGGCCCTGGCCCTCGTGATCATCTACCGCACCACCGGCCTGTTGAACTTCGCCCAGGGCGAGATGGCGCTGTTCTCCACCTTCATCACCTACTGGTTCACCGAGCAGGGCCTCGGCATCGTGCCGGCGCTGCTGGCCTCGGTGGTGGTGTCGTTCGTGGGCGGGGCGCTGATCGAGCGGATCCTGATCCGTCCGGTGGAGGGCGCCGCCAATCCGCTCAACGTGGTGATCGTCACCCTCGGGCTGTTCCTCGCCATCAACGCCCTGGCCCAGCTCATCTTCATCAAGCCCGGGCAGGAGGCGCTGCAGATGCCGCCGGTCTTCCCCAAGGGAGACCTGGTCTTCGGCATCCGCACGGCCACCGTCGGCTTCGCCGCGGTGCTGGTGGTGGAGTGCCTGCTGCTCTACGTGCTGCTCCAGAAGACCAAGATCGGCCTGGCCCTGCGGGCGGTGGCCTCGAACCCCGAGTCCTCCCGGCTGGTGGGCATCAACACCGGCAACATGTTGATGCTCGGCTGGGGCCTGGCCGCCGCCCTGGGCGCGGTGGCCGGAACCCTCGCCGCCACGCGCGGGAGCGGCTTCGACTCCTCGCTCATGCAGCAGGTGCTGGTGTACGCCTTCGCGGCGGCGGCCTTGGGCGGGTTCGACAGCCCGCTCGGCGCCGTGGTGGGCGGGCTGGTGGTGGGCATCGCCGACGCGCTCACCATCCAGTACATCGACGCCCTCGACGGCATCGAGCTGGTGGTGCCCTTCGGCCTGATCCTGGTGGTGCTGCTGGTGCGACCCAACGGCCTGTTCGGGCGGACGATCGTGGAGCGGGTGTGATGGCGGCGCCCGAGGCGTCCGACGCGGTCGAGGGCACCGAGGATCGCCGCACCGTGCCCTGGTTGCGGATCGTGGTGGGCGTGGTGGCCTCGGTGGTGGCGATTTCGATCCCGTTCAACACCGCGCCCACCGACAACCTGCTGATCGCCCAGGTCTTCTACCTCGCCATCGCCGCCATGGGGCTCAACCTGCTCACGGGCTTCAACGGGCAGATCTCGATCGGCCACGGGGCGTTCTACGGCGTGGGAGCCTTCACCGCCGCCATCCTGGTGACCGAGCACGGCTGGTACCTCGAGGCCACCCTCCCGGTGGCCGCGCTGCTCGCCGCCGTGCTGGGCGTGCTCGTGGGCTTCCCCGCCCTGCGGGTGAAGGGGCTCTACCTCGCCCTCATCACGCTCGGCCTCTCGGTGCTGTTCCCGAGGGTCATGGCCAAGTTCGTCGACGGTCCCGGCGGCGTGCCGCTGCTGCAGCCGAAGCGGGCGCAGGTGGCATCGCTCATCGACGGCCTCGCCGACGACCAGTACCAGTACTTCGTGTGCCTCGTGGTGATGGTCCTGATGTTCGTGCTGGCCTGGAACCTCATGCGCAGTCGCGCCGGTCGGGCCATGATCGCCGTGCGGGACCAGGAGGTGGCCGCCTCCACCGTGGGCATCAACGTGGCCGCCGTGAAGATCTCGAGCTTCGCCCTCTCGGCCGCCTACGCCGGGGTGGCCGGGGCGCTGTCGGTGATGGTCACCCGCGTGGCCGACGCCTCCAACCCGCTCACCTACTTCCAGCTCTCCATCGAGTTCCTGATCGCCGTGGTGATCGGCGGCGCCGCCACCATCACCGGGCCGTTCCTCGGCGCCGCGTTCCTCGTGTTCGTGCGCAAGCGCTTCGAGGGCACCGAGGCCATGGCCCCGGCGCTGCTCGGCGGCGTGCTCATCGTGGCGGTCTACGTCCTGCCCGACGGCATCGTCGGCGGGTACCGCCGCCTCGTGGCCCGCATCGCCCAGGCCCGCTCGTCGGGCGCCCCCCAGCCACCGTCGGCCACACCGGCCGCCGACGGCCCCGCCATCTCGACCCCTTCCACCTAGGAGCACCCTGACATGCACCGATCCCGAATCCTGCGAGCGCTCGCGCTGCTGTTCGCCATCGCCCTGATCGCCTCGGGCTGCTCGGGGCGCGACAGCGAGGGCTCCTCGTCGTCCTCCGACGGCGGCAGCAACAGCAGCGACGGTGGCGACAACGGCGGCGGGGAGGCCACCGGCATCGACACCAGCGACTGCCCCGACACCGACACCGCCGGCATCGACGGCGACACGATCGTGCTCGCCTCGTCGTTCCCGCAGTCGGGCCTCACCGCCGCCTTCGCCCAGATCTCCAAGGGGTACAAGGCCTACTTCGACAAGCTGAACGCCGACGGCGGCGTCGAGGTGGCCGGCAAGAAGTACAAGATCAAGGTGGTCGACAAGGACGACGAGTACAACGCGTCCAAGACCGTGCAGAACATCAACGAGGAGGTCGGGGCCGACGGCACCAAGGCCTTCGCCGTGTTCAACGTGGTCGGCACCGCCAACAACGTGGCCATCCGCGAGTCGCTCGACGAGAACTGCGTGCCCAACCTGTTCGCCGCCACCGGCTCGCCGGCCTGGGGCAACCCCGACTACCCGTGGCTCGTGGGCTCCACCCTCGCCCCGTACACCCTCGAGGCCAAGGCCTTCGCCGACTACCTGAAGGAGAACGAGCCCACCGCGAAGGTGGCCATGCTCGTGCAGGACGACGACTTCGGGAAGGCCTACGAGGAGGGCTTCAAGAAGGCCATCGAGGGCACCGACATCACCGTGGCCGACGTGGCCACCTACCCCACCGGGGCCAACGAGGTGGCGTCGCAGATCACCAGCCTGAAGGCGTCGGGGGCCGACGTGTTCTTCAACGGCGCCACGCTGCTGGCGTGCCCCAACGCCCTCACCGAGGCCTCGGCCGACGGCTGGGCCCGCAAGCACACCTTCGTGTCGGGCACCTGCATCTCCAAGACGCTCATGGGCATCGCCACCTCCACCGACCCCAAGTCCACCGACGGCGTGCTGGCCACCACCAACATCAAGGACCCGCTCAACCCGGCGTTCGCCGATGACGAGGCCATGAAGGAGTACCTGTCGGTCATCGACGAGTACGGCGCCGACGACGTCGATCCCGAGAACGGCATCGTGGCCTACGGCTACACGCAGGCGGCCGTGCTGGCCTACGTGCTCGGCCAGGTCGACGAGCTGAGCCGCTCGGCGGTCATCGACGCGGTGCGCAGCATCGACACCGAGGGCCTGGGCCTGGCCCTCGACGGCGTGCAGATCAAGATGGGCGCCGACGACCCGTACCTGGCCGAGAACCTCCAGCTGATCCAGTACGACTCGGCCAACCAGTACTTCGAGAACGTCGGCGACGTCATCGACTTCGAGGGCAAGACCGCCGAGCTGACCCCGGAGGACCTGATCAACGGCTGATCAGCCGATGCGCTGAACCAGCGAGTCCGCGAGGGCCTCGGCGTCGGTCACGACGTCGAGGCCCTCTCGCGTCCGGAGCCATCGGAGGTTGCGGACGTGGAGGTCGTCGGCGGGGTCGAAGCGGTTCAGCACGACCACCACGCCGAAGCCGGCGAACGCCGCCACCGACACCAGCACGGCGTTGATGGTGCCGAGCCCGGCGTCGGCCACCAGCACCACCACGTCGGGCTCCACCAGTTCGGCCAGCACCACCGCGTCGGCGTCCTCGGCGATGGGGGAGCGGGGCCCGCCCACGGTCTCGAGCCACCCGAGGTCGACCGCCGGGTCGGGCCAGCGCAGCTCGTCGATCAGGTCGTCGACCATGGGCGCCGGTCGGCCGAGCACGTCGGCGGCCATCGGCGGGGCGAGCGCCACCTCGTAGCAGCGGTGCGCCGGGCAGACGGTGCTCGGGTCCTCGCCGCTCGCGGCGCCCAGCACCTCGGCGTCGGTGGGCGCGGGGTCCTCCGGGTCGAACGACTGGGCCGGCTTGCGGGCGGCCACCGCCACGCCCCGCGCCCCGAGGTGCTCGAGGGTGCGGCCGCCCACCCACGTCTTGCCGATCTCGGTGGCGGTGCCGGCGACGACGACGAGGACGCGAGGTCGGGTCACGACGGCACCGGGTCCTGGTCCAGGCCCAGGGCGGCGAGCGCCGCCACCAATCGGTCGACGTCGACGTCGGTGTGGGCCGCGCTGAGCGTGACGCGGAGGCGGCTCGACCCCGGTGCCACGGTGGGCGGACGGATGGCCGGCACCCAGAGGCCCTGCTCGAGCAGGGCGGCGGCGGCGTCGAGGGCCCGCTGCTCGTCGCCGAGCACGATCGGCACGATGGGCGACGGGTGGCCCGGACGGAGCCGGTCGACGTGGCGGCGCAGGGTGGCCCGCAGCCGGTCGCCCTCGGTCGAACGGAAGATGCGCAGGGCGGCCAGGGCGGCGCCGGCGTCGGCGGGTGTGAGGGCGGTGGTGAAGATGCCGGGGCGGGCCACGTTCACCAGCAGGTCGGCCACCCGGTGCGAGCAGGCCACGAACCCGCCGAGCGAGCCGAGGGTCTTGGAGAGCGTTCCGACCCGGACGACCTCGACGTCGGCCAGGTCGTCGGCGGTGGGCTCCGGGCCGAGCACGGCGTGGGCCTCGTCGAGCACGAGCACCGCGCCGTGGCGGCGGCAGACGTCGGCCACCGCGGCCACGTCGAGCACGTCGCCGTCCATCGAGAAGACGGTGTCGGCCACCACGAGCACCGGCTCGTCGGACCGGGCCACCAGCCCCTCGAGCTCGTGGAGGTCGCCGTGGCGCCAGATGGTCACCTCGGCGCGGGCCAGGCGCGTGCCATCGATGATCGACGCGTGGTTGCGGGAGTCCGACACGATGCGGACCCCGGCGGCACCGAGCGCCGTGAGCGTGCCGAGGTTGGCGGCGAAGCCGGTGGGGAACAGCACCGCCCGATCGGTGCCCTTCCACGACGCCAGCTCGGCCTCGAGCTCGTCGTGCACGGGGCGCGCGCCGGTGATGAGGCGGGCGCCCCCCGATCCGGTGCCCCAGCGATCGAGCGCGGCGTGGGCGGCGGCGATCACCTCGGCGTGCACGGTCAGGCCGAGGTAGTCGTTGGAGGCGAACGAGGTGACCGGGCCTGCGGCCCCGTCGAGGGTGCCGTGCGGACCCCAGGCGTCGAAGGCCCGGAACCGACGCCAGCGACCCTCGTCGCGGATGGCGCCGAGGCGCTCGTCGAGCCAGCCGTCCCAGTCGCCCGGGGTGCGGGTCACGGTGCGCCCGCGGCCGCCGGGTCGTCGGTGACCTCGACGATCGACGCGGCCACCGTGGCCACGATGCGCGCCACCTCGTCGGCGGTGGTGGTGAGAGGCGGCATGAGGACCACGACGTCGCCGAGGGGCCGGATGAGCACGCCGCGGTCCACGCAGGCGGCCGAGACCCGTCGGCCCCAGCGCAGGCCGTCGGCCGGCGGGGCCAGCTCGATGCCCACCATGAGGCCCTGCTGGCGCACCTCGGCCACGGCGGCGAGCGGTGCCACCTGCTGGGCGAGGGCGTCGCGCAGCTCGGCCGCCCGGGCGCGCACGTTGGCGAGCACGTCCCACTCGTCGACGAGCTGCAGGTGGCGCAGGGCCACCGCCGCGGCCAGGGCGTTCCCGCTGTAGGAGTGCCCGTGGTAGAAGGTCCGCTCCGAGAGGTCGGGGCCGAGGAACGCCGCCCACACCCGCTCGCTGGCCACCGTGGCCGACAGCGGCAGGTAGCCGCCGGTGATGCCCTTGCCCAGCACCAGCAGGTCGGGCCGGGTGCCGCACTGCTCGGTGGCGAACAGGGTGCCGGTGCGCCCGAAGCCGGTGGCCACCTCGTCGTGGATCACGAGCACGTCGTGCTCGGCGGCGGCCCGGGCCACGGCGGCCACCGCCTCGGCCGGTACCAGCGCCATGCCCGCCGCACCCTGCACCAGCGGCTCGAGCACCACGGCGGCCAGCTCGGGAGCGTGCTCGGCGATGGCGGCCACCGCGGCCGCCACCGCGCCCGGCTCGCCCAGGGATGGCGTGCGCACCACGGGGAAGCGCAGCGGGTCGTACACGTCGGTGCCGAAGCCGCCGTCGCCCACCGAGAGCGAGCCGATGCTGTCGCCGTGGTAGGCCCCGCCGAAGGCGAGGTAGCGGGTGCGGCCGGCCACGCCCTGGTTGGTCCAGAACTGGAACGCCACCTTCAGGGCCTGCTCCACCGCGGCGGCGCCGTCGGATGCGAACAGGAACCGCGGGCGGTCCACCGGCACCCGGGGGGCGAGCGCCTCGGCCAGCTCGATGACCGTTCGGTTGCCGTTGCCGAGGAGGGTGCTGTGGGCCACGCGGTCGAGCTGGTCTCGCACGGCCTGGTCGAGCTCGGGCACGTGGTGGCCCAGCGTGGTGACCCACAGCGAGGAGATGGCGTCGAGGTAGCGCCGTCCCTCCACGTCGATCAGCTCGCGCCCCTCGGCCCGCTCGACGATGACGGGTCGGTTGGTGGCGTAGCTGGCCATCTGGGTGAAGCCGTGCCAGACGACGTCGGCATCGCGCTCGATCCAGCTGCTGGCGTCACCCACGTCGGTCACCGTCACCCATACGGGCCGTCAACCTAGGAGATCCTCGGCCGCCTGGCGCACCTGCCAGTCGCGGTCCGAGCGCGCCTGCTCGAGGGCGTCGTCCACCTCCGGGCCATCGAAGGGCGCCAGGGCGAGCACCGCCCGCCGCCGCACCGTGGCCTTGTCGCGGGTGGCGGCGAGGATGGCGGCCAGCCCGGCCGGATCCCCGATGGAGCCGAGCGCCGCCACCGCCGCCTCCCGCACGAGGGCGTCGTCGGCGCCGCCGGCCAGCTCGGCCAGGCGGGCCACCGCCCCGGCCTCGGGTCTGGTGCGCTCGCCGCTCGCCCACGCGGCGGTCTCCACCACCGTTGGGTCCGGGTCGTGCAGGAGGCCCACGATGGCCACCTCGGCCGCCGGCCCCTCGCCCTGGAGCTGCGCCACCAGCTCGGCGGCGCGGCGCCGGACCGCTGGATCGGGGTCGGCCACCGCACCGACCAGGTGGCCGGCGGTGAGCGCGCCGCTGCGGGCCAGGGCGCCGAGGGCCGTGGCCCGCACGCCGGCGTCGGGGTCGGCCAGGAGCAGGCGGGCCGCGTCCACGTCGCCTCGGTGGCCGGCCACGGCGGCCCGGCGGCGACGGGCCGCGACGGGCTCGGGATCGGCGACCATGCCCCGTCGATCGTACGTGGCAGGCTGGCCGCTCCCGTGAACGACACGCACCCCACCTCGTCGCCCGCCCCCGTCCGGTCGCTGCCCACCTCACGGCTGTGGTGGTTCACCGGACCGGTGCTGTTGCTGCTGCTCGCCGGCGTGCTCACCGTGGCCGTGCGGCCCGTGCCCTACCTCGCCCTCATCCCCGGTTCGGCGCGGTCGGTGGAGCCGCTCGTCACCGTCACGCCCAAGGATGGCGGTCCGGTGCCCGACGAGGAGGCCCCCGACGACGGGCTGCTCTTCGTGACCGTGTCGGTCCGGCGGCCGTCGGGCATCGAGGCCCTCTGGCGCCTCACGAACGACACCGACCAGGTGGTCCCCGAGAAGACCATCACCGGCGGGCAGTCGCGCGAGGAGAACACCCGCTTCAACCTCCAGCTCATGACCGACTCCAAGGACAAGGCCACCAAGGTGGCGCTGGAGCGGGCCGGCTACGAGGTGGAGGTGCGTCCCAGCGGCGCGGTGGTGGTGGACCTCGATCCCACCTACCCGGTGGCCGAGGCGGTCCGACCGGGCGACACCATCGTGGGCGCCGACGGCGAGGTGGTGCGCACGTCCACCGATCTGAAGGACGCCATCGCCGCACACCGTCCGGGCGACGAGATCGAGCTGCGGATCGAGCCGTTCGGGCCGTCCGAGCCGCGCACGGCGCGGGTGGAGCTGCGGGAGAACCCCGACAAGCCCGGCGCCGCCCAGCTGGGGGTCTCCCTCGACGACCGGCCCGACTACACGTTCCCCATCGAGGTGGAGATCGACTCGGGCCAGGTGGGCGGGCCCTCGGCCGGCCTCGCCTTCACCCTCGCCATCCTCGACCGGATCACCCCGGGCGACCTCACGGGACCGGATCCGGTGGCGGTCACGGGCACGATCGAGCTCGACGGCTCGGTGGGCCCGGTGGGCGGGGTGCTGCAGAAGACCGAGGCCGCCGTGCGGGCCGGCGCCAAGCTGTTCATCGTGCCCACGCAGGAGTACGAGGACGCCGTGCGGGCGGCGCGCGGTCGCCTCGAGGTTCGCCAGGTGACCACGCTGGACGAGGCGCTGGCCGTGCTCGAGGACCACGGCGGCGACCCGCTCCCCGCCACCGAGCCGCCCACCGGCTGAGCCGAGGCTCCCCGAAATCCCAGGTCCCCGCCCGTACGATCGGGTGGATGTCTGTCGACCCCGCCGATCGTCCTGCGCCCGACGCCGACCTCGTGGCCGGCCACTCCTTCACCCGGAGCCGGAAGGGCTACGACGCCGACGAGGTCCGGGCCTACCTCGTGGCGCTGGCCTCGGAGATCCGCGAGGCGCAGCGCCGCCACGAGGACCTCGAGCGGCGGTACGCCGAGGTGGAGCGGCGCGCCACGGCCACCGAGGACCTCGACGAGTCGGCCGTCACCCGCCTGCTCGGCGAGGAGGCGGCGCGCGTGCTCGACGCCGCCCGCCAGGCCGGTGCCGACATCCGCACCCGCGCCGAGGAGGAGACGGCTGCGCTCACCGCCGCCGCCCAGGCCGAGGCGAGCTCCACCCGTGCGGCGGCCGACGCCTACCGCGATCAGGTCCGCGAGGCGGCCGACAGCTACAGCGCCGAGGTCCGCCTCGCAGCCGACACGTACGCGTCCGACACGCGCGCCACGGCCGACACCGAGGTGGCCGCGCGCTGGGCCGCCACCGAGGCCGAGGTGGCCGAGCTGCGCTCGTCGGCCGAGACCGTGCTGGCCGACCGCACCGCCGAGGCCGAGGTGGCCGCCACCGGCATCCGAGCCGACGCCGACGCGTACGACGCTCGGGTCCGCGAGGACGCCGACCGCCACGCCGCCGAGACCCGCGCCGCCGCCGACGCCCTGCGGGCGGGTGCCGAGGCCGACGTGGAGGCCGTGTTGGCCCAGGCCCGCGAGGAGGGGCGGGCCATGGTGCAGGAGGCACGGGAGTACCGGGAGCGGGTGCTGGCCGACCTGGCCGACCGCCGGCGCGCGGCTCGGGCGCACATCGAGTCGCTCGCCGCCACGAGGGACGCCCTCTCGGTGGCGCTCACCGACGTGGTGTCGCGCGTGGACGCCGCCCACCGCTCGCTCCAGTCGCCCGACCTCGACGTGGGCGACGTGGCCGACACCACCAGCGATCGCCGGGTCCTGGCCGACGGCCCGCCGCCGGCCACCTCGGTGGCGGTCGGCGAGGTCGATGCCCAGCCGGAGGCCGACAGTGAGGTCGAGGGCGAGGCTTCGGTCGAGCTCGAGCTCGACGTCGAGCCCGACGTCGAGGCCGACGCCGACGAGCCCACCCAGGTCCTCGAGGTGGTGGAGGTCGTCGAGGCGGTCGTGGTCGAGGCCGAGGCGCAGCCGGAACCCGAGCCCGAGCCGGAGCCGGAGCCGGCGGATGAGGCCGACGCGGAGCCCGAGGTCGAGGCCGAGGTCGAGGACCTCTTCGCCCGGATCCGCCACGAGACCGAGGACGCCGTCGCCGAGCCCGAGCCCGAGGCCGAGACCGGCGCCGAGGCGCCCGAGGCCAAGGAGGTCGCCGACGCCGACGAGGCTGCGGCGACGGCCGACGAGCCCGCCGACGTCGACCCCGACACCGACCTGCTCGACCGGCGCGACGCCGCCACCGACGCCATCGAGCGCCAGCTGGCCCGCCGGCTCAAGCGGGTCCTGTCCGACGAGCAGAACGAGGTGCTCGACCTGCTGCGCCGCACCCGCGGCAACCCCGGCGCCGCCGAGGTCCTGCCCTCCGATGACGACCACCTGGCCCGCTTCACCCAGGCTGCGCTTGAGGACCTCCAGGAGGCCGAGCGAGCCGGTGCCGGGTTCTTCGGCGAGGCCCCGTCCCGCCGCGCCGACGTCACCGACACCGCCGAGCAGTTCGCCACCGAGCTGGTGCGCCAGATCCGGGTGCGGCTCGAGCGGGCCTTCGACGACGGCGGCGACGAGAACGAGGTGGGAGACCGCATCCGGGCCTGCTACCGGGAGTGGAAGACCCAGCGCATCGCCGACACCGCCCGGCACTACGTGGTGGCCGCGTTCACGCGTGGCGTGGTGGAGGCGGCGCCCGACGGCACCGCGTTCCGCTGGCTGGTGGACGACGGCGACGTGCCCTCGCCGGACTGCGAGGACAACGCCCTGGCCGGGCCGGTGGTGAAGGGCGAGGCGTTCCCCACGGGCGACCTCTGCCCTCCCGTGCACCCCGGCTGCCGATGCCTGGTGGTGCCGGTCGACGCATAGGCTCCACGCCCATGCGCCCCCAGCCCGACCTGCCCCGACGGCCCTCGCGACGGGAGCGGAAGGCAGCTCGGGGATCCCGGTTCGCCGGTCGTGGCCGCCTGGTGGTGGGCATCGTCCTGGCCGGGCTGTTCGTGCTGCTCATCTCGCTGCGCGGGATCGCGTCGTTCTACACCGACTTCCTCTGGTTCCAGTCGCTCGACCTGGCGTCGGTGTGGCGAACCGTGCTGCGGGCCAAGCTGTCGCTCACGCTCATCGGCGGGCTCGTCTTCTTCCTCCTGTGCGCCGGCAACCTGGCCATCGCCGAGCGCCTGGCGCCGGCGTTCCGGCCCTCGAGCGGTGACGACGACCTGATCGAGCGCTACCACGAGCTGGTGGGGGAGCGCACCGGCCTGGTCCGCTACAGCGTGTCGATCACCCTGGCCCTCATGGTGGGGGCCAGCCTCGGGTCGAGCTGGAACGAGTGGGTGCTGTTCACCAACGCGGTGGACTGGGGCTCCAAGGACGCCACCTTCAACACCGACATCGGCTTCTACGTCTTCCGCCTGCCGTTCCTCACCACCGTGGCCGCGTGGCTCTTCTCGGCCCTGATCCTGGTGCTGATCCTCACGCTGCTCGCCCACATCGTGAACGGCGGGATCCGGTTCCACACCCAGCTCGACCGGGTGACCCCGCAAGTGAAGGCGCACGTCTCGGTGCTGCTGGCCGCCCTGGCCCTGGTGCAGGGCGGCCGCTACTGGCTCGACCGCTACCAGCTCACGTTCTCCACCCGCGGCACCGTCGATGGCGCCACCTACACCGATTACAACGTGCAGCTCCGGGTCATCTACCTGCTGATCGCCATCTCGATCTTCGCCACGGCCCTGTTCATCGCCAACATCTGGCGGCGGGGCTGGGTGCTGCCGGTGATGGCCGTGGGCCTGTGGATCTTCGTCACCGTGCTGGCCGGCGCCCTGGTGCCGGCGTTCGTGCAGCGGTTCCGGGTGGAGCCGGCCGAGTCGTCGATGGAGGCGCCCTACATCGCCCAGAACATCCGGGCCACCCGGCTCGCCTACGGGTTGTCGGAGGTCGACCGCCGCGAGTTCGCGTTCCAGGGAGACCTCTCGAACGAGGACCTCGTGGACGACGCCGCCACCGTCCGCAACATCCGGCTGTGGGACGCGCCGGTCATGAACACCGCCTTCCAGCGCCAGCAGCAGATCCGGTCGTTCTACGTGTTCAACGACGTCGACGTGGACCGCTACGAGATCGACGGGAAGCTCACCCAGGTGATGGTGTCGGCCCGGAACCTGCGCACCTCGGGCGTGCCGCAGTCGTCGTGGGAGGCCACCCACCTCGCCTACACCCACGGGTACGGGGTGGTGGTGGCCCGGGCCAACGCCAAGACCAGCAACGGCGGCCCGTCGCTGGTGTCGGAGGACATCCCGGTGCGCACCTCCGACGGCTTCCCCGAGACCGACGCCGACCGCCAGGCCATCTACTTCGGCGAGAACAAGTCCGGCTACGTGATGGTCAACACCGGCCGCCAGGAGATCGACTACCAGGACGCCTCGAGCAAGACCAAGCTCACCCGCTACAACGGCGCCGACGGCGTGGAGATCGGTTCGGGCCTCACCGGCTTCGTCCGCAAGTCGGCCTTCGCCCTGCGCTTCGGCGACATCAACCCGCTCATCTCCGGCAACGTGGAGAGCGGGTCCAAGGTGCTGCTCGAGCGCGACATCACCGCCCGCCTCGACGCCGTGGCCCCGTTCCTGGCCTACGACCACGACCCCTACGTGGTGCTGCTCGACGGCAAGATCCAGTACGTGGTGGACGCCTACACCACCACCCGGAACTACCCCAACGCCGAGCGGGCCGACACCGGTGGCCTCGACGCCGGCAGCGGGCTGCGCGGCCGGTCGTTCAACTACGCCCGCAACTCGGTGAAGGCGGTGGTGGACGCCTACGACGGCACCGTCGAGCTGTACGTGATGGACACCGGCGACCCGATCATCCGGGCGTACCAGAAGGCGTTCCCCGACCTCTTCACGCCCGTGTCCGAGGCGCCCGAGGGCCTGGCCGAGCACTTCCGCTACCCCGAGGACCTGTTCCGGGTGCAGACCCAGATGTGGTCCCGCTACCACGTGTCGAACCCCGACACCTTCTACAACGGCAACGACGCCTGGACCGTGCCGCAGGAGCCGGGCGTGTCGGGCCTCAACACCGGCTCCGGCGCCACCGCCGCCACCGGGGCCGACGGCCAGCGCCTCACCCCCGAGGACCGCTTCGAGCCGCAGTACCTCCTGATGCGGTTGCCGGGCGACACCACGGAGTCGTTCGTGCTCATGCGCCCGTTCGTGGCCGACTCCGGCGGCGGCGACAACGACCAGCGGCTGCTCACCTCGTTCATGGTGGCCAACAGCGACCCCGGGTCCTACGGCGAGCTCACCACCTACCAGATGCCGAGCTCCAACCTCCCCGACGGCCCCAACCTGGTGGCCGACCAGATGAAGTCCGACAGCGCGGTGGGCGAGCTGCAGACCAACCTGTGCCAGCAGGGCTCGGAGTGCCAGCTGCGCAACCTGGTGATGATCCCGATCGGCGACTCGCTGCTCTACGTGCGGTCGTTCTTCGTGAGCGGCAACGAGTCCAAGGTGCCCACGCTCAGCCGGGTGATCGTGAGCTTCCAGTCCAAGACCGGCACCAACATCGCCGTCGACGAGACGCTTGCCGGGGCGCTGGTGAAGCTCGGCTTCGGCGACATCCCCGAGGGCGTCGACGACACCCAGACCGACCCCGGCTCCACCGACGGCGAGCAGGATCCCGGCACCACGCTGACCGAGTCGGAGCAGATGGATGCCCTGATCGTGAAGATCGTGGAGGCGTTCGACAACGCCGACGCCGCCGCCCGCGACGGCGACCAGGTCACCTACGCGCAGGAGGTCGAGAAGGCCCGTCGCTACGCCCAGGACCTCGCCGACCTCCGCCGCCAGATCGCCACCGACAACGGCACCTCGTCAGGAAGCGGCGGCACCTCGAGCGGCTCGAGCTCGTCGGGCTCCTCGGGCTCCTCGGGCTCGTCGGGCGGCACCACCACCACGGTTCCCGCCACCACGACCACCCGCCCCGAGGACTCCGTCACCACCACCAGCAGCGCCGGCGCCTGAGCGTGCACCGGGTCCGACCGCCCGGCCGCCCACCCCGGCCGCCCCCCGCCCGGGGAGGTGGCAGCACCTGTGGGGCCTGACCACCGACAACTGCTGCCACCTCGATCGTCCGGCTGCCACCCCTCCGAGGTGGCAGCACCTCTCCCCGCTGGGCGGTGACAACTGCAGCCACCTTGGTCCTGCTGGGCGCCGGGTTGGAGGTGGGAGGGGGGTGTGGGTAGAGTCGAGAGCACGCCGCGGGGTGGAGCAGTCTGGTAGCTCGTCGGGCTCATAACCCGAAGGTCGCAGGTTCAAATCCTGCCCCCGCCACCAACGAAAACCCTGGTGGACGGCCCTTTCCGAGAGATTCGGAGAGGGCCGTTCCCACGTTTTCGGCGATTCTTCTACCGGGTTTTCTACCGAGTCGTCTGGGACAGCCGACGCCGGGTCGCCACAGAGCCGGTCGAGCGGGCACGAGGCGCTTCGGTGGGCATGGTCTGAGGTGACCTTCGGGTTCGTGGTCCCGAAGGCTCTTGAGGCTCATGGCAAGGACACCCGGAATGAGTTGGACGGCGTGACCGCTCGCGCGGAGCCCAACGCATGAAGTCGTTCGGCGGTGGATCCCACTGCTCGCTACGGTGGCGGGGCTGTCGGTCCCCGTTCTGCCCGGGTGGGTGGCCTCGGGACGAAGGGGTGTTGGGTGGGGTACGAGCCGTTGCCGATCGTTGAGGTCGACGTCGATGATCTTCGGTTGGACCTCGACAACTACCGGATCCCGACTCGCCGCGACGATGAGGAGGCGGCGCTGAAGTACCTGTTCGCGTCCGAGGATGTGCTCGGCGCGGCGCGCATGATCGTTCGAGACGGATACTTCGACAACGAGGTACCGGTCGTGGTCGCTGATGACCCCGGCGGGTATGTGGTGTTGGAAGGGAACCGGCGGGTCAGCGCCCTGAAGGCGCTACTGGACCCCACAGTGATCCCTGGGCACGACGCCGACATGCGGGGCCTGCTGAAGCGATTCGCAGTGGAGGCCGAACAGTTGCCGGCTCGCATCCGGGTGATGGTCGCCGAGAGCCGCAGCCAGGTGGCACCTCGAATCGCCCGACTGCACACCGGTCGTTCGAAGAAGGCATGGTCGCTCGACCAGCAGGCGACC